>JBGAQN010000097.1:0-9386 GCA_044220725.1 Dermatophilaceae bacterium | reverse complement strand
CGTCGCCGGAAGCGAGCGATCGGTCGCGGAGCACACTACGGCGGCCGACCTCTTCGGAGCTGACCGCACGATCGTCGTCGCGCGCGTCAACGGTGAGCTGCGCGACCTGGCCCACGTTCTGGCCGATGGTGACATCGTCGAGCCGGTCCGCATCGACGAGCCGGACGGCCTGCAGGTGCTACGGCATTCGTGCGCGCATGTCCTGGCCCAGGCCGTGCAGCAGGTCAACGCGGACGCCAAGCTCGGGATCGGCCCGCCGATCCGGGACGGCTTCTACTACGACTTCGACGTCGCGACGCCGTTCACGCCCGATGACCTCAAAGAGCTCGAGAAGGTCATGCAGCGGATCATCAACGAGGGCCAGACCTTCGTGCGCCGCGAGGTGAGCGACGAGGCCGCGCTGGCCGAGCTGGCCCACGAGCCGTTCAAGTGCGAGCTCATCGGGCTCAAGGGCGGGTCGGCCGAGGACGCGGCTGAAGGCGCCGGCGTCGAAGTTGGCGGCGCACAGCTGACGATCTACGACAACGTTCGCCGCGACGGGTCGCGGGCTTGGGGCGACCTGTGCCGTGGCCCGCACATCCCGTCGACGAAGCTGCTCGGCAACGCCTTCAAGGTGATGCGCAGCAGTGCGGCATACTGGCGCGGCGACCAGGCCAACCAGCAGCTGCAGCGGGTCTACGGGACGGCGTGGCCGACCAAGGACGACCTCACGGCATACCTGCACCGGCTGACCGAGGCGGAGAAGCGCGACCACCGCAAGCTCGGCGTGGAGCTGGACCTGTTCTCCTTCCCCGACGAGATCGGCTCCGGGCTGCCGGTCTTCCACCCCAAGGGCGGGGTGCTCAAGCGGGAGATGGAGGACTACGTCCGTCGGCGCCACATCGAGGAGGGCTTCCTCTACGTCGGCACGCCGCACATCACCAAGGAAGGGCTCTTCCACACCTCCGGTCACCTGCCGTACTACGCCGACACGATGTTCCCGCCCATGCAGATGGAGGGGTCGGACTACTACCTCAAGACCTCAAGGCGATGAACTGCCCGATGCACAACCTCATCTACCGGTCGCGTGGGCGGTCCTACCGCGACCTGCCGATGCGGCTGTTCGAGTTCGGGCACGTTTACCGGTACGAAAAGTCCGGGGTCATGCACGGGCTGACGCGCGTTCGTGGGTTCGCCCAGGACGACTCGCACTCGTATGTCACCAAGGAGCAGGCCGGCGCGGAGATCAAGCACCTGCTGGGCTTCGTCTTGTCCCTGCTGCGGGACTTCGGGCTGTCCGACTTCTACCTCGAGCTGTCCACGCGTGACGACTCCAAGCCGGACAAGTTCGTCGGGTCCGACGAGGACTGGGTCGAGGCCACGCGGGTGCTCGACGAGGCATGCCGGGAGACCGGCCTTGACCTCGTGCCCGACCCGGGTGGTGCCGCCTTTTACGGGCCCAAGGTCTCGGTGCAGGCCAAGGACGCCATCGGGCGCACCTGGCAACTGTCGACGATCCAGTACGACTTCAACCAGCCGGCCGGCTTCGGACTGGAATACCAGGCCGCGGATGGCTCGCGTCAGCAGCCGGTGATGATCCACTCGGCCAAGTTCGGGTCGATCGAACGCTTCATCGGGGTGCTCACCGAACACTACGCGGGTGCCTTCCCGCCCTGGCTGTCGCCCGTCCAGGTGCTCGGGGTGCCGGTCGCCGAGGAGTATGCCGCCTACCTCGGCGGCGTGCTCGACAGCCTGGCCGCGCAGGGCGTTCGGGTCGAGCTCGACGAGTCCGACGACCGCTTCCCCAAGAAGATCCGCAACGCCTCCAAGTCCAATGTGCCGTTCGTCCTCATCGCGGGCGAGGAGGACCGGGCCGCCGGCGCCGTGTCCTTCCGGTTCCGCGACGGAAGCCAGCGCAACGGCATACCGGTGGCGCAGGCAACCGAGGAGATCCTGGCGGCGATCCGGTCGCGCGCCCAGGTCTGATTGCGCGGAAGGCCAGGTGCCCGGCATACGGGCGACCGTTGTTCCACGCACGGCAGGGGAGCGCCCCACGCGTGCGCCCGCCCGTGGTGAGCAATGGTCGTCCGTATGCCGGATGGAGCGAGTCCCACGGTCCGGCGCACCCGGGCGCCTGTGGATAACTCAAGCGCGCGCGGTCGGGGCCTGGTCAGGATGAGGGCGTGGACCTTACCCTGCAGCAGCGGCTGGCCGTCGCCAGGCGGCTCAATGTGCTCGCGTGGACGGCCACTCGGTCGGAGCTCGAAGCGGTGGCACCGCGGTCGGTCATCAATGAACTCGTGGCCCAGGGCGAGGTGGTGCGGCTGCGGCGGGGCTGCTACATCACCCCACAGGACGACCCGGCGCGACGTGGCGCGCTGCGGCTCGGGGGAGTGGCGGCATACCGAAGCGCGGCACGGCACTGGGCCTGGCCGATGAAGTGGCTTCCCGAACGGCCCAGCATCGTTGTCCGCCGCGGTCGCGACCTCACGCCCGCGCAACGCGACGGTGTGGACGTGTCGTGGCGGACGCTGGCGGAGCCGGACGTCGTCGACGGCTGGGTCACCTCCCCGCTGCGGACGGTTCTGGACTGTGCCGCACGGCTGTCTTTCGACGAGGCCCTCGCGATCGCCGACTCGGCCCTCCGCAGTCGCCTGGTGACCCCAGCCGAACTGCGCGCCGCGGCCGCCGCGAGTCCTCGGCGGGGCCATGCCCGGGTATGCCGCGTGGCCGCCGCCGCTGATCCCCGGGCAGCAAACCCGTTCGAGTCGGTTCTGCGAGCGATCGCCAGCGAAGTCCGGGGCTTGTCCCTCACACCACAGGTCCGGATCGAACGAGACGGTCGGTTCGTCGGCATCGTCGACTTGGCCGACGAGTCGCTACGCATCGTCCTGGAGGCAGACAGCCTTGAGCACCATGGTGACCGGATCTCTTTCGAGCGGGACTGTCGGCGCTATGACGAGCTGGTCGCTGACGGCTGGGTGGTCCTGCGGTTCTCCTGGGACCACGTGATGACCAAGCCGGACTGGGTGCGCGAGATCATCGCCGCCGTTGTGGTGCAACGCCAGTCCCTGGTCGGCTAGGCCCGCCCGCCCGACACCACCCACGCACCCAGGCCCCCGGCATACGGGCGACCGTTGTCCCAGCCATGTCGGAGCGGCGACGCACGGCACCCGCCGCTCGTGGTGAGCAATGGTCGTCCGTATGCCGGCCCACCGGTGCAGACCCCTGCGCGGACCACCCGCCTGGGCGGGGGAGCCGGGCCTTCCGCAGACCCCTCCCTCTAGACTCGCGCTGTGACGTCCGAGGACCCCGACCGGCAGTCGGCCGGCATCGAGAGTGCGACGGACTTCGCGCGGGTCGACGACGGGTTCGAGCGGCTCTGGACGCCGCACCGGATGGCCTACATCGAAGGGACCCGACCGACCGCGGAGGCCGGGGACGGCTGCCCGTTCTGTGCGGCTCCGCAACGCACCGACGCCGACGGTCTCATCGTCGCCCGCGGCGAGCTGTGCTACGTCGTCATGAACCTGTTCCCCTACAACCCCGGCCACCTGCTCATCTGCCCCTACCGACACGTCCCGCTCTACGTCGACCTCACCGACGCCGAGACGGCCGAGTTCACCGCGATGACCAAGACCGCCTTGCGCTCGCTGACGACGACCTCGAGCCCCATGGGGTTCAACATCGGGATGAACCAGGGCAACGTCGCCGGAGCGGGCGTGGCCGCCCACCTGCACCAACACGTGGTGCCACGGTGGGGCGGCGACTCCAACTTCCTCCCGATCATCGGCCAGACCAAGGCGCTGCCCCTTCTCCTTGAAGATGTCCGCGCGCGCCTGGCCGCCGTCTGGCCGCACTGACCCACCGCCCGTATGCCGTCCGCGCACCGGAGCGCCGCGCCGCCCGGAGGGCACGGCATACCCCTAGGCTGTTGAGCACCATGCCGACCCCGAGGCCCTCATGCTGAACCGACTCCTGCGCGCGTCCTGGACCAAGGTCATGACGCCGATCGCCAAGGCATTCCTGGCCATCGGCCTGACCCCTGATGCCGTGACGATCGTCGGGACCCTGGCCGTGTGCGCGAGCGCGCTCGCCTTCTATCCGCGGGGCGAGTTCCTCACCGGCACCCTGCTGATCACCCTCTTCATTTTCAGCGACAACATCGACGGCGTGATGGCCCGACTGTCCGGTCGCCAAGGCGTGTGGGGGGCGTTTCTCGACTCGACGCTGGACCGGGTGGGCGACGCCGCCATCTTCGGTGGCTTGGTGCTGTGGTTCGCGGGGCCGGGAGCCAACTGGCTGATGGCGGGACTGGCGCTGGCCTGCCTCATCCTCGGGATGGTCGTCTCCTATGCCAAGGCCCGCGCCGAAGGGCTGGGAATGACCTGCAATGTCGGGATCGCCGAGCGGGCCGATCGCCTGTTCGCCGTGCTCCTGGCCACCGGGCTGGTCGGTCTCGGGCTGCCCCTGTGGGTGTTGACCGTGGTCCTGGCCCTGCTCGCCGTCGCCAGCCTCGTCACGGTGGTCCAGCGGATGTCGACCGTGCACGACCAGGCCATGGCCGCTCTGCAGACCGGCGGGAGCAGCGCCGCTCGCGCAGATGGCGCCGCCGGGTCGACGGGGGCCTGAATGGGAGTCCTGCCCGCCGGTCTGCCCGGTCTCAACACCCTGACCTCCGTGGTGTCCGATCTCATCTCCGGCGCCAAGGCGCGCGGCACCGTGTGGGGCTACCGCGCCGCCTGGACGGCGGTGCGACGGATGCCGGAACGGGCGGCATACGGGGCCTTTGATGCTGTCGCCGACGTCATGGTGCGCCGAGGCGGGAAGGGCCTGGCGCGGATGCGCGCCAACTACGCCAAGGTGCGCCCGGAATTGGACGACCGGGCTCTGGACGCGCTCGTCCGCGAGGGGATGCGGTCCTACACGCGCTACTTCTGTGAGGCCTTCCGGCTGCCCGACCGCACGCCCGACGACCTGGACCGGATGTGCCGCGCCGTCAACGACGAGGCGGTCCGAGCCAGCCTCGCTGCGGGCCGCTCAGCCGTGATCTTCATTGCCCACATGGGCAACTGGGACATCGCCGGGGCGTGGTCGACCTCGCACTTGGCCCCGGTCACCACAGTCGCCGAGCGGCTCAAGCCCGAGGAGGTGTTCCGAGAGTTCTTCGAGTTCCGGGCCTCCCTGGGCATGACGATCCTGCCGCTCACCGGCGGCGCGAACCCGTTCACCGGGCTGCGGGCGGCCGTCGAGCGCGGCGACTTCATCGCCCTGGTCAGTGATCGCGACCTCACGAGCAACGGCGTCGAGGTCGACTTCTTCGGGGAGCGGGCCCGGATGGCCAAGGGTCCGGCGCTGCTCGCGCTGCTCACCGGTGCGCCCCTGTATGCCGCGTCCATCCACTTCGCGCCCGCCGCTCCTGGACGGGGGGCGGCCGGACTGGAGACCGTGGTGAGCTTCTCCGACGAGATCCCCGTGCCGACCGACGGCGACACCGCTGGAAAGGCCCAGGCGATGACCCAGGCATGTGCGGCATACCTGGAAGGTCCGATCCGCAGGCACACGGCCGACTGGCACATGATGCAGCGGGTCTTCGTCGAGGACCTCGACCCGGCCCGGCTGGGGCGGTGACCGATGATGCGGATCGGGATCGTCTGTCCCTACTCCTTCGACATCCCCGGCGGGGTGCAGTTCCACGTCCGCGACCTGGCCGAGATCTTGCGAGCGCGGGGCCACACCGTGTCGGTGCTGGCCCCGGCTGATGAGAGCACGTCGCTGCCGGACTATGTCGTCTCGGCCGGTCGGGCTGTGCCGGTCAGCTACAACGGGTCGGTGGCGCGCCTTAATTTCGGTTTGATGACCAATGCCAAGGTGACCGCTTGGCTCGACCGGGGGCGGTTCGACCTGGTGCACATCCACGAGCCGATCACCCCGAGCGTCGGAGCCCTGGCCCTCTGGGCGGCCGACTGCCCGATTGTCGCGACCTTCCACACGTCCAATCTGCGCTCGCGGGCGATGCAGGTGAGCTACCCGTTCTTCCGCACCAGTCTGGAGAAGATCCTGGGGCGAATCGCGGTGTCGGAGGACGCTCGTCGGACCGTGACGACGCATTTCGGGGGCGACGCTGTGGTCATCCCCAACGGGGTCTATGTCGAACGCTTTGCCGCAGCGACTCCTCGCCCGCAGTGGCAGGGCGAGCCCGGTCGACCGACGATTGCTTTCCTCGGGCGGATGGAAGAGCCCCGCAAGGGGATGCCGGTGCTGGCTGCGGCCCTGCCTGCGGTGCTGGACCGGATCCCCGGGCTGCGGCTGTTGGTGGCCGGGCCGGGGGACCCCGAAGAGATCCGGGCGTCCATGAGCCCATCGGTCGCCGCGGCAACCGAGTTCCTCGGGGCCGTGGACGATGAAGCCAAGGCGTCGCTGCTTCGCTCCGTGGACGTCTATGTTGCCCCGAACACGGGAGGGGAGAGCTTTGGCATCATCCTCATCGAGGCGATGAGCGCCGGAGCCGCCGTGTTGGCTAGTGACATCCCGGCGTTCGTTCGGGTCCTGGACGGAGGGACGGCGGGAGCGACCTTCGCCAACGAAGACCCCGCCGACCTGGCCCGTCTGCTGACCCGACTGCTCTCCGATGATGTTGAGCGGGCCCGGATCTCCGCGGCCGGCCGGGCTCGGGCGGACGTCTTCGACTGGTCAGTCGTCGCCGACGAGATCACCTTGGTCTACGAGACGGTCCTGGAGGGCGCCGAGGCGGCCAAGGCGACTGCTGGCCAGAGCGTTCTGGCCCGGTTGCGCCGGGCCGGAAGGAACGCACCATGACCGAGCCAAACCCCTGGATCCTGCTCGTCCTGGGCTTGGTCGTCGTCGGCTGGTACCTGTCCTACAGCGCCGCTCGCCTGGACCGGCTGCATGCCCGAGTCCAAGGGACCCTCGCCGCCTTGGACGCCCAACTGATTCGTCGCGCCGAGGCCACCCTGGAACTGGCCAACTCCGGTGTCCTCGATGCCGCGAGTGCCCTCATGCTCGCGTCGGCGGCCTCGGACTCTTTGTCGGTGGCCGAGGAGGAGAACACCGACGCCGACGAGCAGCACTTCGGCCATGACCGAGAGGGCGTGGAGTCTCGCCTGTCCGAGGCGCTGGGTTTGGCGCTCACACCGGATGCCCTCGCCGCGTTGCCCGGCGCTGGCGGATTCGGGGACGACATCGTGTCGCGAGTGCGAGCGACCGGTCTGCGTGTGCAGATGGCCCGACGCTTCCACAACGATGCCGTCACTGACGTGCGCCGGGTGCGCCGCAAGTGGGTCGTCACATGGTTTCGGCTGGCGGGACACACCGACATGCCGCGCACCGTCGAGTTCGTCGACGCATTGCCCCCTGGGCTGCGCAGTTGACTCCCGTGCCCGTGCCCGTGCCCGTGGCCGATCCGCCGACCCCCTTCCTGCGGCTGGACCTGCACCTGGCGCAGGTCGCCATCGAGCGGATGGGACGGTTCGCACAAGCCCGAGGTCTTGCCCTGCGACCGCATGCAAAAACGCATAAGTCACGATCGCTGGCGGGGCGACAACTGGCCGCTGGTGCCGTCGGACTCACCGTGGCAACCGTGGGCGAGGCGGAGGTCTTCGCCAGGGGTGGGTTCGAGGATCTGTTCGTCGCCTATCCGCTGTGGGTGGACCGGGCCAAGGCGGAGCGTCTGGCGGCGGTCATGGATCGGGCGAGGGTCGCGGTCGGCATCGACTCGACCCAGGGGGTCGACGCGATGGTCGGGCACGGCATACACCCCGAGGTGCTCGTCGAAGTCGACTCCGGTCACCGCCGCAGTGGCGTGGCCCCGGCCGCGGCGGGGCCACTGGCGCGGTATGCCGCCGACGCCGGGCTCTCCGTCCGCGGAGTGTTCACGTTCCCGGGCCACTCCTATTCGCGGGAGACCCGAGTCACGGCGGCCCACGACGAAGCGGCTGCCTTGGCGAGCGCTTTTCACAGTTGTGTCGAGGCGGGCGTTTCGGTCGACGTACGCAGTGGTGGTTCCACGCCGTCAGCGCAGTTTGCCGTCTCGGGTCCCGACGGATTGACCGAACTTCGACCGGGTGTCTACGTCTTTGGGGACGCCCAGCAGGTCGAGCTCGGGGTGTGTGCGCTGGAGGACGTCGCGCTCACCGTGGTTGCGACCGTCGTGTCACACGCCGGTGGCCGGGTCATCCTCGACGCGGGGAGCAAGGCGCTCGGTGCGGATCGGGCCCCGTGGGCCACGGGCTTCGGCCGCCTCCAAGAGGCGCCTGACGCGCGGATCGTCGCGCTGTCGGAGCACCACGCGACCGTCGAGTGGCGGAGTGGCCGGTTGCCAGCGCTCGGGGCGCGAGCGCTGGTCGTGCCCAACCACGTGTGCAACACCGTCAACCTGGCGGACGAATACGTGCTCGCGGACGGGACGGGCACCTGGCCGGTCGATGCGCGTGGGCGAAACTCGTAGGACTGGGGGCTTTCCGTTCCGGAAAGGTCTGTGGTAGCTTTCCGGTATGGAAACTAACTCAGGGATGTCGTCACCCTCGTCGATCCCCGCCAAGCCTTCGGCCGCTGAGGCTCAGGCGGCTCTGGACGCGCTGGCCCAGGACCGTGGAGGACTGGCCGATCTCGCCGTCACGCCGTGGTGGTACCACCCCGCGCTGGCCGGTCTGGTCTTCATTTTCGTTGCTGGAAGCGCGTCGGGTCAGTTCTGGTACATCACGTTCCTCGCCTACACGGTGGGGCTGGTCTGGCTGGTCACCGCTTACCGCAATCTCACCGGGATCTGGGCCAACGGGTGGAAGCTCAAGGTCGGGAGGGCGTGGTCGATAGCCCTGTTCGTCGTCCTCCTCGCCGGGGTGTTCACGTCCCTGGCCGTGCGGCGAGGGCAACTGGACTGGTGGTGGGCCTTGGTCGCCGGAAGCGCGGCAGCTCTCGCCACGCTGTGGGTCGGTCCGCGCTTCGACCGTGCGTTCCGCGCTGCGCTGGCGGGCACCCGGTGACCCGGCCCACGCCCACTCTCGACGCCGTTCTCCTCGAACCCAAGCGACTGCAGATCTGTGGCGCGCTCGGCGCCATCGACGAAATGGAGTTCGGGACGTTGCGGGATCTGCTCGGGGTGGCCGACTCGGTGATGTCCAAACACCTCAAGACGCTAGAAGAGGCTGGCTACGTGTCATCCTCGAAGCAGAAGGCTGGCGACACCGGGCGGCCCCGAACCTGGGTGAAGCTCACCAAAGCCGGTCGGGTCGCCTTTCTCGGGCACGTCGCCGAGCTGCGTCGACTGGCCCAGGACGTGGGAGCGGCCACGTCCTGAGGTCCGTTGCGGGTATCCTCGGTCGGTCCGGCAACGCATCCGCGCGGGGAGCGGGCCGGTGACCACCCAGCATACCGAATCAGGAAGCAGG
>JBGAQN010000015.1:0-35009 GCA_044220725.1 Dermatophilaceae bacterium | reverse complement strand
GCACTGCCTGCCAGAGCGCGCCCGTAGGCCGACCTGGTTGCTGCGAGGTCCAAGGAGCCGGCGGCCTCGTGCAGGTCGGCGTGGATCCGAGCAACGACCGGCCGGGTGCCCACGAGGTGCATCGCCATGACGACGGCCACGGCGTTGGCGAACAGGGCGGTCCCAGCGACGACGGTTTGCGCAGTGCCGGCATGAGGTTCGTCGAATCCGGTTGCGCGCCACAGCGCCAGCGAAGCCAGGAGGTAGCCGAGTTGCGGACCGAGGGCTGCAGCCAGCGCCTGGGTGCGGCCCGGGCGTGTGCTCGACGCTGCCGCGGCCGGGGGTTTCCGCTCGGCTGGATCAGTCACACCGACCGGGTGCTCAGAGTCCCGCCCCCTCGGCGTCGCGCCACTGACACGGTCGCCCGACCCTCGACGCCATGCCACCGCCAAGAGCACAGTCCGGACGAACAAGCCCGCCGTCAGCGACCCACCGAGTGTGGCCACCATGTCTGGCGTCCACTCGGCGGCCGAGACATGTCCCTGGAAACGCAGCCCGAAGAACGCGACTCCGGCGATGGACACCAGTTCGCCCATGGCTGCGGACCAGGCACCCAGCGCCGACTGGCCGCGCGTCGTCAGGGCCCTGCCCAGGATCGCCGCCACCACGTAGAGACACACCTGGGGCAGGGTGAACCTGGCGAACGCGATCCCGAGGTCGGCCAGTGGGCCGTCGACCCCCCCGGTGTAGGCACGCACCAGGCCCGCCGCGCCGAGCGTTCCCGCGGCTGCCACGACAATCGACGCGCCGGCGGTCAGCACTTCCTCCCGTCGGAAGCCAAGCGTTCCGTCCTGACCCGCAGCTGCCGGCCTCGGGGCGTCATCGCGTGGCCAGAGCCAGATGAGCGGGTTGGTCAACCCAGCTCCGGGCAGGAGGCCGAGGAGCAACCAAGCCAAGGCCACCGGAAGCACGAGGGTCGTCGCCAGAAGGTTGGCCGTCGCGCCCACTCCGATGGCGCCGGCCACCAGGGCCAACCGGACGATGAGCAGGACATGCGCCACCACAGCCGAACCAGCCGCCGAATCTACTGCCCGGCCCGAGTTCGCGCGGGGGGCTCCAGCCACCTGGCCGAAACGGCTCACGGCATACCCCTAGGCTGCCCCGGCCACGGTCGGGACAGCCGCATGGCCCGTTCGACGAACTGGGCGGCCAAGGCCCGCCGGTCCCCACGCCCCACCCGTGCCTCGACGACCAACGGGCCACACCCCGTCTCGGCCAGCGCGTCACGCAATTCTTCACGGGTCTGCACGAGGCGGTATGCCGTGCCGCTGGCCCGGGCGAGCGCTTCGAGATCGGCGGTGACCGGCGCTGCGAAGACCCGCTCGAAGGCATCGGCGTAGTCGGGGCCGCCTTGCTCCAGCAGGCTGAAGATCGACCCGCCCGCGTCGTTGACAACGACCACGGTGAGGTCGGGCCGGGGCTCGTCGGGCCCGAGAAACAGGCCCCCGCTGTCGTGCAGGAAGGTGAGGTCGCCCATCAGGGCCAGCGTTCGCGGAGCGCCGGCCCGGCCGAGGTCGACCCCGACGGCGGTCGAGATCGTCCCGTCGATCCCGGCTAGACCCCGGTTGGCGACGACGAGGCGGTGTTCTCCGGGCCGATAAGGCACCAGCATGAGGTCCAGGTCTCGAATGGGGTTCGACGACCCGACAACCAGAGTGCGACCCGGTGTCAACGCCGCGGACACCTCGGCGGACACGTGAAGAGCATGCAACTCCGTCAAACCGTCGACGACGTCGTCGAGCTCGCGCGAGAGTTCGGCATCGGCGGCCTGCCACGCGGACAGCCAGGCCCGGCCCGAGTCGTGGGCGGCGAGGTCGGGCACGGCATCCAGGACAGTGGCCCGGCGAGAGGGGTCGGTGGCAACCCCGGCTCGGGTGCGCACGGCATACAAGGCGACCTCGCTGCGGGCGAGCAACGCGGTGACGGGCCGCGAGAGCGTGGGGTGACCGACGACAACGACCCGCTCGATGGCCTCCCCCAGGGAGGTCGACAACAACAGCCGATAGGTGCGGATCGCGTGGTCCCCGGCCCGCGAACCGGAGGTCGGCTCGGCGAGCAGTGGCACCCCCGCGGTCTCGGCGAGGATGCGACCTGCCGGCCCGGCGTCATCCCCGGCGAGGACGACGGTGCGGGGCCCAGCAGGCAGCGACACCGCGGCGGTGGGCAGCAGGTGGCCGCCCGGCGGCGGCGAGCCCGTGGCACTCGCGGTCACAGGGGAACCGCCGCTGACCAACGATCCGGTCCACCACGGTAGGCCGGCCTCGGGGACCAACGGCTGGTCGAACTGGACGTTGAGGTGGCTCGGCCCGATCCGCGCCAGCGCCTCTGCCACCGCAGCCGCCACCGACTCGGCAGGCGCGTCGACGGTGAGGTCGGCGGTCGGCGCGAAGACCCCGAAGATGCCCGCCTGCCAGGTCGTCTGGTTGGCGCCGGTGCCGCGCAGCGACGCCGGCCGGTCCGCCGAGACGACGACGAGGCGTCGACCGGCGTGCGCCGCCTCCATGACGGCGGGCAGGAGATTGCCGACTGCGGTTCCCGAGGTCGTCACGACGGCCACGGGTGTGCGCGATCCGATGCCCAAGCCAAGGGCGAGGAAGCCGGCACACCGTTCGTCGATCCGCACGTGCAGGCGCACGTCGCCGGCTGCGTCCGCGGCATACAGGGCCAAGGCCAGCGGGGCCGAGCGCGAGCCGGGGGCGAGCACGACGTCGCGGACTCCGCCCTCGAGCAGGGCGCGCAACACGTCGCTGGCTCGCGCCGCGCTGGGAGTCGTCACAGAAGCGAGTATGCCGCGCGGCTCAGCGGCCGCTGAGCGCGTCGCGCATGGGGACGAACTTGGCGTCGGCTTCGCTGACTTCCGCTTCGGGATCGGAGCCGGCGACGATGCCGCAGCCGGCGAAGATCCGCAGCATGGCGGGGTCGAGAGGGTCGTAGCACCCCGAGCGAAGCGCGATGCCCCATTCGCCGTCTCCGGTGGCATCCATCCATCCGACCGGACCGGCATACCGGCCGCGGTCCATGCCCTCCAATTCGGCGATGAGGCGCACCGCGACGTCGGTCGGCGTGCCGCCAACGGCCGCCGACGGGTGCAGCGATGCGGCCAGGCCAAGCGAGGACGCCCCGTTGGCGGCGACTCCGGTGACGTCGGTGGCCAAGTGCATGACATTGGGCAGGTGCAGGACGAACGGCGACTCGGGGACGAACATCGACGAGCAATGCGGGGCCAGGGCTTCAGCCACCGAGCGGACGGCATACTCGTGCTCTTCCAAGTCCTTGCTCGAGCGAGCCAACGATGCGGCCAGGCCGAGGTCCTTGGCGTCATCGCCGGTGCGCCGGATCGTTCCGGCCAGCACGCGAGAGGTGACCAGGCCGCGTTCTCGTCGAACGAGCAACTCCGGGGTCGCGCCCAGCATCCCGGCCACGGCGAACACCCAGGTGTTGTCGTACTTCTCGGCCAGCGCCCGCAGCACCCAGCGGGGGTCGATCGGTTGCTCGGCCTGGACGAGCAGGTCCCTGGCCAAGACGACTTTGTCCAGGTCGCCGGTGGTGATTCGCGCGACGGCCTCGGCGACTCGGGCGGCCCAGGCGGCTGCGGACAGCGCCCCGTCGGCGAACGTGACGTTGCGTGGGGCGGCTGGGTCGCAGGCGCGGGTCGGGGTGACCGTCAGCGTGGGCCCGTCGCCGATCGTCGTCACCCACCACCGACCGGCCTTGTGCCCGACGCTGATCCGCGGGACGACCAAGCGGGCTCGGTCGCGGGAGTCGTCGGCGAACGGCAGGCTGCCGAAACAGACCAGGCCGGAGGAGGGCATCCCCACCTCGTCGCGGACGACGGCCCGTTCGGCGGTATGCCGCCACCATCGGTCCGCTGCGGCGAACCGATCTGGCCCCGAGGTCTCGAACGTCATCGCCCGGCCCCAGCCGACCAGGCCGTCCCCGCGGCGCACCCAGGACAGCACGTCGCCGGGGTGTTCGGTGGGGGGGAGCAGGTGCAGTAGAGGTCCGGGGTCGCCAATCTCGACCGTCCGCACGACCAACGGTGCGACAGCGTCGGAGGCGGCCGGGACGGGCGCGCTGCTGCTGCTGAACATCAAGGGCTAATGCTACGGCTCAGTATGCCGCGGTCCTGCCGGGGTGCGGACACGTCACCACGAGGTGGGCGTCCCCCGAAGGATGGGAGGATGTCGGCCATGACTCGGGCCGACCTGGACAAGGCACCGCAGGACGTCGCGTCGATGTTCGACACGGTGGCCGAGCGCTACGACCTCACCAACGATGTGCTGTCGATGGGCCAGGACCGGCTGTGGCGGCGGGCGGCCGTGGCGGCCGTCGCTGCCCTCCCTGGCCAGTACGTCTTGGACATTGCAGCCGGCACCGGGACAAGTTCCGAGCCATTCGCCGATGCCGGAGTGCACGTCGTCCCGGCCGACTTCTCGCTCGGCATGCTCCGGGTCGGGCAACGTCGGCGCCCCGACCTGGCTTTCACGGCTGCTGATGCGACCCGGCTGCCGTTCGCCGACGCGT
Source organism: Dermatophilaceae bacterium (assembly GCA_044220725.1). Taxonomy (GTDB): domain Bacteria; phylum Actinomycetota; class Actinomycetes; order Actinomycetales; family Dermatophilaceae; genus Phosphoribacter. Next base: position 30,446 of record JBGAQN010000015.1, on the reverse strand, counting down.
CCTTCGATGCCGTGACCATGTCGTTCGGCCTGCGCAATGTCGTCGACGTCGAGGCCGCGCTGCGGGAGTTCCTCAGGGTGACCAAGCCGGGGGGACGGTTGGTGGTGTGCGAGTTCAGCCAGCCGGTGTGGGGCCCGGTGCGGGCGGCATACCTCAACTATCTGATGCGCGCGCTCCCGGCGATCGCGCGGCGGACGTCGTCCAACCCGGAGTCTTACGTCTATCTCGCCGAGTCGATCCGGGCCTGGCCGGGGCAGCGCGAGTTGGCTGAGCAGATCGGCGTCGCTGGCTGGACGCAGGTCCAATGGCGCAATCTCAGCGGCGGCATCGTCGCTCTGCACCGCGCCACCCGCCCCTGACGCAGACGGGGAACCGGGCGGGCCCCCTAGACTGTCCGGAGTTCGTGCCAATCTTCACAAGAGGCGCCCGGGAGGCGCCGCTGCGCACCGAGGGCGATAGTGACCACCGGATCGGTTGACCAGGCGGGAGAGACCGCCGACGTCATCGTCGTCGGGGCCGGGCCAGGAGGCTCGGCCACTGCCGCGTATCTGGCCACCCAAGGGGTCGACGTCATCCTGTTGGAGAAGGCCAGCTTCCCCCGCGACAAGATCTGCGGAGACGGCCTGACCCCGCGCGCGGTCCGCGAGTTGGTCCATCTGGGCATCGACACGACCGGCTGGCAGCGCACCCGCGGCCTGCGCATCCTCGGCGGCGGACGCAACTTCACCCTCGACTGGCCCGAGAGCGCGACGTTCCCGGCATACGGGATGGTCCGCACCCGTCGGCAACTGGATCACGCGCTGGCCCAGCACGCGGTCTCCCGGGGCGCGCGGCTGCACGAGGCGACGAGCGTCACCGCGCCGCTGTTCGACGGGCGCGGTCGGGTGGTCGGCGTGAGCGCCAAGGTCCTCGACGAGGCCGGGCGCGCCACGGGCCAGACCGCGAGCTACAGCGCCAAGGTCGTCGTCGCCGCCGACGGAGTCTCCTCCCGCCTGGCCACCGCGGCCGGGCGGCCCAAGCGCGAGGACCGCGTCATGGGCGTCGCGGTCCGGGCCTACTACACGAGCCCCCGCCGCGACGACTACCTCGAGTCGCACCTCGAGCTCTGGACCACCGACGACAGCGGCGCCCGGATCCTCATGCCCGGCTATGGCTGGCTGTTCCCGCTTGAGGACGGCCGCACCAACGTCGGCCTCGGGATCCTCGACACGAGCAGCGCCTTCGGCAAGACCGACTACAAAGACGTCCTGCGCCGCTGGGCCGACAGCCTTGGCGACCGCTGGGAGCTCGCCTTCGACCCCGCCGGTGGACCGATCCGCGGCGCCGCCCTGCCGATGGGCTTCAACCGCACCCCGCTGTATGCCGATGGCCTCCTTCTCGTCGGAGACGCGGCCGGCATGGTCAACCCGTTCAACGGCGAGGGCATCGACTACGCCTTGGAGGCTGCCCGAGTCGGCGCCGACGTCATCGGCCAAGCCCTCGCGCGCCCGAGTGACGCCGGACGCGAACGGGCGCTCGCGGCATACCCGCGGATCATGAAGCACGAGCTGGGGGGCTACTTCACGCTGGGACGGTGGTTCGCCCGAGCGATCGGCAACCCCGAGGTCATGCGCTTGGCGACGACCTACGGCCTGCCCCGGACGGCACTGATGCGCTTCCTGCTCAAGATCATGGCCAACCTCCCCGAAGAGCACGGCGGACGGCTCGACGACCGCATCGTCCACCTCATGTCCAAGGTGGTCCCGGATGCCTGACATGCCGGGGACCATAGGCATGAGTGACCCACTTCCGGGCCCCCCTAGGATGGGGAACGGCCTGCATGCACCCACCCTGAAAGGGAGCGACGGATGACCGAGTCCTACGTTCCGTTGTTGTTCCTGTTAGGCCTCGGCGGAGCCTTCGCGGTGGTGTCCGTGGGGCTGTCGCTGATCGTCGGGCCCAAGCGATACAACCGGGCCAAGTTGGAGGCCTACGAGTGCGGCATCCAGCCCACTCCGCAGGCGGCTGGTGGTGGCCGGGTGCCAATCAAGTACTACCTCACCGCCATGTTGTTCATCATCTTCGACATCGAGTCGGTGTTCCTTTACCCGTTCGCGGTGGCCTTCAACCAGTTGGGCCTGTTCGCGCTCGTCGAGATGATCCTGTTCATCGTGACCGTCTTCGTCGCCTACGCCTATGTCTGGCGTCGTGGCGGCCTTGAGTGGGACTGAGGAAGGCACCGACATGGGTCTGGAAGAGAAGCTCCCCTCGGGGATCCTGCTCACCACCGTCGAGCTGCTCGCCGGCTATATGCGCAAGGCCTCGATCTGGCCGGCGACATTCGGCCTGGCCTGCTGTGCGATCGAGATGATGGCGGTGGGCACGCCTCACTACGACATCGCCCGGTTCGGCATGGAACGGTTCTCGGCGACGCCCCGCCAGGCCGACCTGATGATCGTGGCCGGTCGGGTGAGCCAGAAGATGGCCCCGATCGTCCGCCAGGTCTACGACCAGATGCCCGGCCCCAAGTGGGTCATCTCCATGGGTGTGTGCGCGAGTTCGGGCGGCATGTTCAACAACTACGCCATCGTCCAGGGCGTCGACCACATCGTCCCGGTCGACATCTACCTGCCTGGCTGTCCGCCGCGGCCCGAGATGCTGCTCAACGCGATCATCAAGCTGCACGAGCAGATCGAGTCGATGCCGCTCGGCGCCAACAAGGTGGCCGCCGCTCGCGCCGCCGAGAAAGCTGCGCTCGCCGCCGTGCCGACCCACCAGATGAAGGGGCTGCTGGCATGAGCGCCGACGACCTCGCCCAGGCGCAGGAGACCGGCGCCGCCGCCGACCGCGGTGGTCGCCCCATCGATCTCGGTATGCCGGTCGTCGTCGGCGCGCGGCACGGCATGTTCGGTGCGACTGCCGGCCAGGACACCACGGGCTACGGCGGACTCGTGGTCCCCATCGCCATGCCAGGTGCCTCCGAGCGGCCCTACGGCGGGTGGTTCGACGCCTGCATCGACGCCCTGGAGGCGGGGCTGGACGGTGCGGGGACGGCATACGGCGACGCGGTGGAGAAGGTCGTCGTCGACCGCGGTGAGCTGACCGTCTTCGTCGTCCGCGAGCACCTGCCGGTCGTCGCCCAGGTGCTGCGCGACGACCCGGCGCTGCGCTTCGAGCTGTGCCTCGGTGTGTCCGGCGTCCACTTCCCGGGCGAGACCGACCGTGAGTTGCACGCGGCATACCACTTCATGTCGATCACCCACGGCAGCAAGCGGATTCGCGTCGAGGTCGTCTGCCCCGACGCCGACCCGCACATCCCGTCGATCGTCGCGACCTACCCCGCGACGACGTGGCACGAGCGCGAAACCTGGGACATGTTCGGGATCATCTTCGACGACCACCCGGCCCTGACCAGGATCCTCATGCCCGACGACTGGCCGGGCCACCCGCAGCGCAAGGACTACCCGCTGGGCGGCATTCCGGTCGAATACAAGGGCGCGACCGTGCCCCCGGCCGACGAGCGGAGGGCGTTCAACTGATGGCCGCCGACCTGGGACCCGACATGACCGACAACCCCCGCGTTCCCGATGACGAGGCCGACACCGTGACTCGCACGAGCCCTGGCCCGGACCCACGGCTGGGCGCGAGCGAGCACACCGCCACCAGCGCGGCCGAGGACCTTCTCGACTCGCCGGTCTTCACGGTGAGTGACGCGGGCGACTGGGACGACCTTGTTGACGAAGCCACCTCGCTGCACGAGGAGCGGATCGTCGTCAACATGGGCCCGCAGCACCCGTCGACGCACGGCGTGCTCCGGCTCATCCTCGAGCTCGATGGCGAGACGGTGACCGAGACCCGGGCGGGGATCGGCTACCTGCACACCGGCATCGAGAAGAACATGGAATACCGCACCTGGGTGCAGGGCGTCACCTTCTGCACCAGGATGGACTACCTCACCCCGATGTTCCAGGAGGCCGCCTACTGCCTGGCCATCGAAAAGTTGCTCGGGGTCACCGACGACATCCCTGAGCGCGCCTCGGTCATCCGGGTACTCATGATGGAGTTGACCCGGATCTCTTCCCACCTGGTGTGCATCGGCACGGGTGGGATGGAGATGGGCGCGACCACCGTCATGACGATCGGCTTCCGTGAGCGGGAGCGGATCTTCCAGATCATCGAGATGATCACCGGCCTGCGGATGAACAACGCCTACATTCGTCCTGGCGGGGTGGCCCAAGACCTACCGCCGGGCGCGATCGACACGATTCGCGAGGTGGTCCCGGAGATTCGCAAGGGCATTCGCGAGCTGGAGTTGCTCGTCAACGAGAACCCCATCGTCAAGGGCCGCATGGTCGGCATCGGTCACCTCGACCTGGCCGGCTGCATGGCCTTGGGGATCACCGGACCGGTGCTGCGCTCAGCCGGTCTGCCGCACGACCTGCGCAAGTCCGCCCCCTATTGCGGCTACGAGACCTACGACTTCGACGTCATCACCCGCGACACCGCCGACGCCTACGGCCGACTGCGGATCCGGCTGGACGAGATGTACCAGTCGTTGCGGATCGTCACCCAGTGCGCCGATCGACTCGAGGCCAGTGCTGGGCAGCCGGTCATGGTCGCGGACAAGAAGATTGCCTGGCCGGCCCAGTTGGCCATTGGTTCTGACGGCATGGGCAACAGCCTCGACCACATCCGCACGATCATGGGCACGTCGATGGAAGACCTCATCCATCACTTCAAGCTCGTCACCGAGGGTTTCCGGGTGCCGCCTGGCCAGGCGTACGTCGGCGTCGAGAGCGCCAAGGGCGAGCTCGGCTGTCATCTCGTCTCTGACGGTGGCACCCGCCCCTACCGGGCGCATTTCCGGGACCCGTCCTTCAACAACTTGCAAGCGACGTCGATCATGTGCGAAGGCGGCCAGGTCGCCGACGTCATCGTCGCGGTCGCGTCCATCGACCCGGTTATGGGAGGTGTTGACCGATGACCAGTCATGACGCGTCCGGTCACCTGCACGTCAGCGCGGCGAGCAAGGCACCGTATGCCGCAGACGTGCTGGCCACGCTCCACGAGGACGCGGCTGCCGTCATCGCCCGCTACCCGGTCAAGCGGTCCGCCCTGTTGCCGTTGCTGCATTTGGTTCAGTCGGTCGACGGCTACGTCACCGGCCGTGGGATCGAGTTCTGCGCCGAGGTCCTGGATTTGAGCACCGCAGAGGTGAGTGGCGTTGCGACCTTCTATACCCAATACAAGCGCCACCCCAACGGGGACTACACCATCGGGGTTTGCACTAATACCCTCTGCGCCATCATGGGCGGCGACGCGATCTGGGACGCAGTCTCGCAGCACCTGGGCATCGGCCACGACGAGACGACCGCCGACGGCAAGATCACCCTGGAGCGGGTCGAGTGCAACGCCGCGTGTGACTACGCCCCGGTCGTCATGGCCAACTGGGAATTCTTCGACAACCAGACCCCCGACTCGACGATCCGCCTGGCCGATGAGCTTCGGGCCGGCCAGGATGTCCGACCGACCCGCGGCGCCGACAAGGTCTGCACCTTCAAGGAGGTCTCGCGGGTGCTCGCAGGCTTCCACGACGGACGCGCCGATGAGGGCCCGGCCGCCGGTCCCGCGTCTCTCCTGGGCCTGAAGATCGCTCGCGAGCGGGGCTGGACTGCCCCGCAGCCGCCGACCCCGGCGCCGACCGCTGGCACGCCGGCTGGCCAAGCGGCAGCCGCCAAGAGCAAGGGGGCCACCCAGTGAGCGCCACTCTCACCCCCGTCCTGACCGCCAATTGGGACCACCAGCGGTCCTGGACACTCGCGGCATACGAGCAGACCGGCGGGTATGCCGCCCTGCGCAAGGCGCTGGCGATGCCCTCCGCCGACGTGCTGGCCATGGTCAAGGAGTCTGCGATCCGCGGGCGCGGTGGCGCGGGCTTCCCCGCTGGGATGAAATGGTCGTTCATGGCCCCGCCTGACGGGGGTCCGCGCTATCTCGTCGTCAATGCCGACGAGTCCGAGCCGGGCACGTGCAAGGACATCCCACTGATGATGGCCAACCCCCACGCCCTCATCGAGGGGGCGGCGATCAGCCAGTACGCCATGGGTTCTGACCACGCCTTCATCTACCTGCGGGGCGAGGTCGTGCACGTGTATCGCCGGCTGTTGCGTGCGGTCGAGGAGGCCACCGCTGCGGGCTATCTCGGTGCTGACGTGTTCGGCTCGGGCGTGACGTTGCGGGTGACCCCGCATGCGGGTGCCGGCGCCTACATCTGCGGTGAGGAGACCGCGCTGCTGGACTCTTTGGAAGGGCGTCGCGGTCAGCCCCGGCTCAAGCCCCCGTTCCCCGGGGCCGCAGGCCTGTATGCCCGGCCAACCTCGGTGAACAACGTCGAAACCATCGCCTCGGTCCCCGGGATCGTCGCCAACGGTGCCTCGTGGTTCACCTCGATGGGCACGGAGAAGTCCACCGGCTTCGGGATCTTCAGTCTCTCCGGGCACGTCGCCAACCCGGGCCAGTTCGAGGCTCCACTCGGCATCACCATGCGTGAGCTCATCGAGCTCGCCGGCGGGATGCGCAAGGGTCACCAGTTGAAGTTCTGGACTCCCGGTGGCTCGTCGACGCCGATCTTCACTGACGCCCACCTTGACATCCCCCTGGACTTCGACTCCGTGGCCGCCGCGGGGTCCATGCTCGGCACCCGGGCTCTGCAGGTGTTCGACGAGACCGTCTCGGTGGTTCGCGCCGTGGCTCGATGGACCGAGTTCTATGCCCACGAATCCTGCGGCAAGTGCACTCCGTGTCGCGAAGGCACCTGGTGGCTGCGCCAGATCATGGAGCGGCTCGAGCATGGCCAAGGACAGGCCGGTGACATCGAGAAGCTCGACGACATCTGCGACAACATCCTTGGGCGTTCATTCTGCGCGCTTGGGGACGCAGCGACCAGCCCGATCACCTCGGCGATCGCCTACTTCCGTTCCGAGTTCGAGGCCGGCATGCACACCCCGGCCGCCGAGTTGTTCCCGCCACAGAAGTCGGTCCTTTTCGAGGTCAAGGAGGCCGCGAAGGCATGACCGTCCCGACCAGCTCCTCGCCTGCCCCCGGCCAGGCCCCCCCGCCGGACGCGGTGTCCCTCACCATCGACGGCGTGTCGGTGAGCGTGCCCAAGGGCACACTCATCATCCGCGCCGCCGAACAGGCGGGCATCGAGATCCCGCGGTTCTGCGACCACCCGGGCCTCGACCCGGTCGGCGCGTGCCGCCAATGCCTCGTCGACGTCGCGGCGCCACGCCCCGACGGCACTCTGGCGCCATTCCCCAAACCTCAGGCGTCGTGCACCATGACGGTGAGCCCGGGCATGGTCGTCAACACCCAGCACACCTCGCCGGTCGCCGACAAGGCCCAGCAGGGCGTGATGGAGTTCCTGCTCATCAACCACCCGCTGGACTGCCCGGTCTGCGACAAGGGTGGCGAGTGTCCCCTGCAGAACCAGGCCATGTCCAACGGGCGTGCCCAGACCCGGTTCGCCGACGTCAAGCGCACGTTCACCAAGCCGGTCAACATCTCGACCCAGGTCCTGCTCGACCGCGAGCGGTGCGTCCTGTGCCAGCGGTGCACCCGCTTCTCCGACCAGGTCGCAGGTGACCCGTTCATCAACCTCGTCGAGCGCGGGGCGATGCAGCAGATCGGCATCTATGAAGAGGACCCGTTCGAGTCCTACTTCTCCGGTAACACTGTGCAGATCTGCCCGGTGGGAGCGTTGACCGGCGCGCGCTATCGGTTCCGGTCGCGCCCCTTCGACCTGGTCTCGACACCGAGCACCTGCGAGCACTGCGCCTCCGGGTGCGCAATCCGCACCGATCACCGCCGCGGCGTCGTGCTGCGTCGGATGGCCATCGATGACCCCGAGGTCAACGGCGAGTGGTCGTGCGACAAGGGCCGCTGGGCGTTCCAGTCCGCGACCCTGCCCGACCGGCTCGAGTTGCCCCTGGTGCGCCAGCCGGACGGGTCGATGCGGGCCGTCGGCTGGCCCGAGGCCCTCGCCGCAGCTGCCGCGGGGCTGCAGGCGGCCTCCGGTGTCGGCGTGCTCGTCGGTGGCCGGGTGTCCGCCGAAGACGCCTACGCCTACGGCAAGTTTGCGCGAATCGCCTTGGGCACCAACGACATCGACTTCCGTGCTCGGCCGCACTCGCCGGCCGAGGTGGCGTTCCTCGCCGAGCACGTGGTCGCCACGGGCCCGGGCGGGGGCGCGGTCACCTATGCCGACCTTGCGTCCGCCAAGGCCGTCGTCCTCGCCGGTTTCGAGCCGGAGGAAGAGTCGCCGATCGTCTTCCTGCGGCTGCGGCGCGCGGTCCGCAAGGCCAAGACCGTCGTGTATGCCGTGGCCCCCTTCGCCACCCGCGGCCTGGAGAAGCTCTCCGGGACGCTCGTGCCTGCCGCCCCGGGAGCCGAGGCGGCCGCCCTGGCCGACCCGACGGTCGCGTCGGCGCTGGCTGGCGGCGGCATCGTCCTGGTCGGGGAGCGCCTGGCGACCTCGCCCGGAGCGTTGGCTGCGGCCGTGTCGCTCGCCGCTTCGACGGGCGCTCGACTGGCCTGGATCCCGCGGCGCGCCGGTGAGCGGGGCGCGCTTGAGGCGGGTGCCCTGGGCGCGCTTCTTCCCGGTGGCCGTCCGGTGTCCGACGCCGCGGCCCGCGGTGAGGTCGCCGCGGTCTGGGAGGTCGCTTCGCTGCCGACGGCGCCCGGTCGAGACACTGCTGGCATCGTCTCGGCTGCTGCCAGTGGCGCCCTGGGCGCCCTCGTTGTCGGTGGCGTCGACCCCGGCGACCTGGCCCTGGCGCACGCTTCCGATGCGCTGGCCAAGGCTTTCGTCGTCAGCCTCGAGATCCGCGAGTCGGCCGTGACGGCCGCCGCCGACGTCGTCCTGCCGGTTGCCCCGCATGCCGAGAAGGCGGGCAGCTTCGTCAACTGGGAAGGCCGGGTCCGACCCTTCGAAGCGGCCCTCATGACCAACTCGATGAGTGACCACCGAGTGCTGGACATGCTCGCCGCCGAGCTTGGGTTTTTCCTGGAGACCCGCACCCAGGAGCAAATCAACGATCAGTTCGAGGCTCTCGGTCCGTGGACCGGTGCTCGCGCAATGGCGAGCGGCGCAACGACTGGTGCCGGGGCGGCATACGGGGCAGGCGACGGCGACGTCGTGTTGGCGACGTGGCCCCTCCTTCTTGACCGTGGGCGCATGCAGGACGGCGAGCCGTTCCTGGCCGGCACCGCGCGGGCAACGGTGGCCCGGGTCGGTTCGGCGCTGGCCCAGCGGCTTGCGGTGGTCGATGGCGACCTGGTCACCGTTTCCAGCGCTACCGGTTCGGTCTCTGTGCCAGTGCTGGTGACAGCCGACCTCGTCGAGGGCGTTGTGTGGTTGCCCACGAACTCAGCCGGGTGTGCAGTCCGCTCTTCGCTCGGGGTCGACGCCGGCGCCCGAGTCACGGTGTCGAAGGGAGGTGCCCGGTGATGGTCTCGCTCCTGCTTCCCGCCGAGCAGCCGTTGGCCGACTTCAGCGACACGCCACTGTGGCTGTCTCTGGTCAAGGCGTTGTTGATCTTCGTCTACCTGCTCATCTCGACGCTGCTGGTCATCTGGTTCGAGCGGCGGGTCATCGGCCGGATGCAGCAGCGTCCCGGGCCCAACCGCAACGGGCCGTTCGGTCTGTTGCAGACGCTGGCCGACGGCATGAAGTCGATGTTCAAGGAAGACAACGCTCCGGCGGCTGCCGATAAGTTCATCTTCACGCTGGCTCCGCTCATCGTCGCCACGACGTGCTTCGTGGCGTTCGGGATCATGCCGTTGGGCGGCGAGGTGTGGATGTTCGGCCACCGCACCCCGTTGCAGCTGACCGACGCTCCGGTGGCGGTGCTGCTGGTCTTGGCCGTCGCGTCCGTGGGCGTCTACGGCATTTTGCTGGCCGGATGGTCGTCGGGCTCGACCTATCCGCTGCTCGGTGGGCTGCGCTCGTCGGCCCAGGTCATCTCCTACGAGATCGCCATGGGCCTGTCGCTCGTCGCCGTGTTCATCATGAGCGGCTCGATGTCGACCTCAGCGATTGTCGACGCCCAGCGCAGCACGTGGTTCATCATCTCCGCCGTGCCCTCATTCCTGGTCTATCTCGTGACGATGGTCGGTGAGACGAACCGGTTGCCCTTCGACTTGGCCGAAGGCGAAGGTGAGATCGTCGGTGGTTTCCACACCGAATATGGTTCGATGCGTTTCGCGATGTTCTTCTTGGCCGAGTACATCAACATGTTCAGCGTCTCGGCCTTGGCAACGACGATGTTCCTCGGTGGCTGGCAGGCACCCCCGTTTATCGCCGCCATCGGCGACGGCTTCTTCAACACCGGTTGGTGGGGCGTCCTGTGGTTCACCGTCAAGGTCTGGTCGTTCATGTTCGTCTTCGTCTGGCTGCGCGGTTCACTCCCGCGGGTGCGCTACGACCAGTTCATGCGCCTTGGCTGGAAGTTGCTCATCCCACTCACCCTGGCATGGGTGGTCCTCGTGGCGTTCATGCGGGCTGCAGCGCTCGGCTGGTTCGGCACGTCGACGGTCATCGAGATCGCTGGCCGGGGGCTGTCGGGGGCTTCGCTCGCTCTCATCGGGCTGGTGCTCATCGGGCTCTTCGCCGTGGGCTTCCTCCTCGATCGCGGGCCCGCCCCGGGCGCCGCACCCGCACCGCCCGACGAGATCGACCCGTTCGCCGGCGGGTTCCCGGTGCCGCCACTACCTGGCCAGACCCTGCGCGAGCCCGAGCGCGGCATACCCGCAGTTCCGGCGTCCACGCTCACCGCGAAGGAGGAGAGTCGTGGCTGACAACCTGCCGGCCCAGCCGGAGCGCTCTGGGGCTGCGTTGCCCTCGACCCAACACGCGCGGGCCGACGAGCCGGCCCCACGCGCCGGCTGGCTGGGTGAGGCACTGCCCGCCTCGGTCGGTGGCTTTGGGGTCACCTGGGCGACGATGTTCCGCAAGGTGCTGACCGAGGAATACCCCGAGGTCAAGAACCCAACGGCGCCCCGCTACCACGGCCGCCACCAACTCAACCGGCACCCGGACGGGCTAGAGAAGTGCGTCGGGTGCGAATTGTGCGCGTGGGCGTGCCCCGCCGACGCGATCCTCGTCGAAGGCGCGGACAACGACGACACGCCAGCCGAGGAGGGCGGCACCGGGCGTTTCTCGCCAGGTGAACGATATGGGCGCGTCTACCAGATCAACTACCTGCGGTGCATCTTCTGCGGTCTGTGCATCGAGGCCTGCCCGACGCGGGCACTGACGATGACGAACTTCTACGAGTTGGCCGACAACAACCGCGCCGACCTCATCTTCACCAAGGAGCAGCTCCTGGCACCGCTGCAGCAGGGAATGCTGACGGCCCCACACCCCATGGCCGAGGGCATGGAGGAGCGGGACTACTACCAGGGCAAGGTCGCCGAGGCCACAGACGGTCAGCGGGCGTGGGCGAAGGCCCAGGCGGAGCAGACCGACGAGGCCACTGCAGCCGACGAGATGACCGCCGAGGGAGGTGCCTCGCGATGAGCTACGCAGAGGCCTGGCTGTTCTGGTTGCTCGCTCCCCTCATGGTGTTGGGCGCACTCGGTCTGCTCCTGGCTCGCAAGGCAGTCCACGCCGCGTTGTGCATGGCGTTCGTCATGGTCAACCTCGGCGTGCTCTACCTGGCCTCGCAGGCGGAGTTCCTCGGGATTGTCCAGGTCTTCGTCTACACCGGTGCGGTGATGATGATCTTCCTGTTCGTCCTCATGCTCGTCGGCGTCGATGCTTCAGATTCCCTGGCCGAGACGATCCGCGGACACAAGGTCGCCTCGCTGGTCGTCGCGCTCGGGCTGGCTGCGGTCATGGTGCTGGCCGTCGGGTCGTTCACTCTCCCCGATGCTGCCGGCCTAGACCGGATCAACGCCGAGACTGGCAATGTCAGTGGGCTTGCCGAACTCATCTTCGGCAAGTACGTGTGGGTCTTCGAGGTGACCTCGGCGCTGCTCATCACGGCTGCGGTCGGTGCGATGGTGCTGGCCCACCGGGAGCGGTTGGTCCCCAAGACCACCCAGCGTGAGCTGGCTGCCCGTCGGGTCAAGGACAACGTTCTCGTCGCTGGTCTGCCGGCTCCAGGGGTTTACGCCCGGTCCAATGCGGTGGACACCCCCGCCCTATTGCCCGATGGCACACCCAGTCCGCTGTCGGTTTCGCGCGTGCTCGTGGCCCGTGAACAGATCGTCGAACCGGACGACGGTGCCGCCGCGGAGGCCACCGCCGAGATCGAGGAGGGGAGGTCACGGTGAATCTCATCAACTACATCTACCTGTCTGTCCTGCTCTTCACGATCGGAGCGGCCAGCGTGCTGATTCGTCGCAACGCGATCATCATCTTCATGGGCATCGAGTTGATGCTCAACGCGGCCAACCTCGCGTTCGTCACGTTTTCGAGGATCCACGGCAACCTCGACGGTCAGGTCATCGCCCTGTTCGTCATGGTCGTCGCGGCAGCCGAGGTGGTCGTCGGTTTGGCGATCATCATGGCCATCTTCCGTGCCCGCCGGTCGGCCTCGGTCGACGACGCCAACCTGCTGAAGCTGTAAGGGAGACCGGCAGTGAGTTCGTATCTCGTCCCGCTCGCCGACTCGGCGGTCGCCGCGGCGCACCCGGCCACCGGTATCGCGGCATACGGCTGGCTGCTTGTGGCCCTGCCGCTGCTCGGTGCCGCGGTGCTCCTGTTGGGTGGGCGCCGCACCGATTCCTGGGGTCCGCTGTTCGCGACCGCCATGTCCTGGGCCGCGTTCCTCGTCGGGTTCCTCGTCTTCCTCAACCTCCTCGGGTATGCCGCCGACGACCGAGCCCGTTCGCTGCACCTGTTCTCGTGGGTGCCCGCGGGGCAGTTCCAGCTCGAGGCGGGGATGCTCCTGGACCCGCTGTCGCTGGCCTTTGTCCTCTTGGTCACATTCGTCGGGTCGCTCATTCATGTTTACTCCCTTGGCTACATGGAGCACGACCCGGATAAGCGGCGGTTCTTCGCCTACCTCAACCTCTTCGTCGCAGCGATGCTGTTGCTCGTCCTCGCCGACTCCTACCTGTTGCTGTACGTCGGGTGGGAAGGCGTCGGGCTGGCCTCCTATCTGCTCATCGGTTTCTGGAACTGGAACCCGCCCTACGCCAGCGCGGCCAACAAGGCGTTCGTGGCCAACCGAGTCGGCGATCTTGGGATGGGTCTGGCCATCATGGCGATGTTCTGGCAGTTCGGGGCCGTCGACTTCCAGAGCGTCAACGCCGGCGTGGCCAACGCCAACCAGGGCGCGCTCACGGTCATCGGGCTCTTCTTGTTGTTGGCGGCGTGCGGAAAGTCGGCGCAGTTCCCACTGCAGAGCTGGCTCGGCGATGCGATGGCCGGTCCGACCCCCGTGTCGGCTCTCATCCACGCGGCGACGATGGTTACCGCCGGTGTCTACCTCGTGGTCCGCAGTCACGCGATCTTCGACGCGGCGCCCAACGCCCAACTAGCCGTCGTCATCGTCGGCGCGATCACCCTCACCTACGGGGCGATCGTCGGATGCGCCAAGGACGACATCAAGAAGGCGCTCGCAGCCTCGACGATGAGCCAGATCGGCTACATGATGCTCGCGGCCGGCCTTGGCCCGGTCGGCTATGCCTTCGCGATCTTCCACCTGCTCACCCACGGCTTCTTCAAGGCCGGGATGTTCCTCGGGGCCGGATCGGTCATGCATGGCATGAACGACAAGGTCGACATGCGCGGCTTCGGCAACCTGTCCGGGGTCATGAAGATCACCTGGGTGACCTTCGGCCTGGGCTGGTTGGCGATCCTCGGTGTTCCGCCGTTCGCCGGTTTCTGGAGTAAGGACAAGATCATCGAGGCTGCCTTCGTCGGCGAGGGGTGGCGGCCCTGGGTCTTCGGGATGGCCACGCTCATCGGTGCGGGGATTACCGCGTTCTACATGTCGCGGCTGTTCTTCATGACCTTCCACGGCCAGAAACGTTGGCCCAAGGGTGCTCATCCGCACGAGTCGCCGCGAACGATGACCATCCCCATGATCGTCTTGGCCGTCGGGTCGGCCCTCCTCGGCCTCATCCTCGGCCCGACCAACGGCATCCTGCACTGGCTTGAGCCAGTGGTCGGTGGACACGGCGAGGAACACCACCCCGTCATTCCGGCAATTCCGCTCATGGCCATCACCTTGGTGGTCGTGGCAGTCGGCGTGGGCCTGGCCTGGATGCGTTACTGGCGCGACGCCGTGCCACGGACCGCGCCGGTCGGCAGCCTGCTCACCCGAGCCGCTCGCGCCGATCTCTATCAGGACCACGTCAACGAAGGGGCGTTCATGCGTCCGGGCATCCACCTCACCCGCGCCCTGGTCTTCCTCGACCAGCGTGGCGTCGACGGTGCAGCCGGCGGCCTGGCCGCGCTCGTCGGCGGCGCGTCCTCGCGACTGCGCCGGGTGCAGAACGGTTTCGCCCGCTCGTATGCCCTGACGATGCTCATCGGCGTCGTCGTCATCCTCGGTGCCGTTTGGGTGGTGCAGTGATGAACCAGTTCCCGTGGCTGACCGTCATCGGCCTCATCCCGCTTGTCGGGGCGGTGGTCCTGTGGCTGCTGCCCGCCTCGCTCATCGACCGGGCCAAGCACTTGGCGCTCGGTGCTTCCTTGGTGACCCTTGTCTTTGCCGTCGCTGCTGCCCTGCAGTTCTCGACCTCGAGCAAGGACAAGTTCCAGCTCGTCGAGGAGCACTCCTGGATCCCGCAGTTCGGGGTCAGTTATGCCCTCGGAGTCGACGGCATCGCACTCTCTCTCATCCTCATGTCGGTCATCCTTGTGCCGATTTGCCTCTTGGCCGCCTGGAATGACCTACCCGCTGAAGAAGCCCACCGAGAGCGGCACTACTTCGCCCTCATGCTCGTCCTCGAGACGTTCATGGTCGGGGTCTTCGCGGCCACCGATGTGTTTCTCTTCTACGTCTTCTTCGAGGCGATGCTCGTCCCCGTCTACTTCCTCATCGGCCAATTCGGAGGGCCGCGTCGCCAGTACGCCGCCGTCAAGTTCCTTCTGTTCTCCCTGGCGGGCGGGCTCATCATGTTGGCCGCCGTCATCGCTCTCTATGTCCAGGGGCCCGGCGGCGCCGACGGCTTCCTGCTGACCAAGCTGGCCGGCATACAGCTGGCGCCTGGAACCGAGAAGTGGATCTTCCTCGGCTTCTTCATCGCCTTCGCGGTGAAGGCGCCGATGGTGCCGGTGCACACCTGGCTCCCCGACGCCGCTGCCGAGAGCCGCCCGGCAACTGCGACCCTGCTCGTGGGGGTGCTGGACAAGGTCGGCACCTACGGGATGATCCGGTTCTGCCTGGAGTTGTTCCCGGGGGCCAGCCAGTGGGCCACCCCGGTGATCATCGCCCTGGCCCTGCTGTCGGTGCTTTATGGCGCGCTCCTGGCCATCGGGCAGACCGATCTCATGCGGCTCATCGCCTTCACCTCGATCAGCCACTTCGGGTTCATCGTGTTGGGCATCTTCGCCCTGACCTCGACGAGCTGGGCCGGCTCGAGTTTCTACATGATCAACCACGGCTTCTCCACGGCCGGACTGTTCCTCGTCGCCGGCATGCTCATCAGCCGTCGCGGCAGCAAGCGGATCCCCGATTTCGGTGGATGGCAGCGAGTCGTGCCGGGTCTGGCAGGGGTGTGGCTCATCGCCGGCCTGTCCGGTCTGGCCTTGCCAGGGATGGGGTCGTTCGTCTCCGAGTTCCTCGTCCTGGCGGGCACCTTCCAGCGGCATCAGGTTGTGGCGGTGATCGCCACGACCGGCATCATCCTGGCTGCTCTCTACATCCTGCTCATGTATCAGCGGACGATGACCGGCGCCAAGCCAGAAAGCGCCGCCGGCACGCCAGATCTGAGCGTCCGGGAGAAGTGGGTCGTTGCACCACTTGTCGCGCTGTTCATCGTCTTGGGCTTCTATCCCAAGCCAGTGCTGGACATGGTGACGCCCGCAGTGACGACGATCCTCACCTCGATCCAGGTCAGTGATCCGGCGCCCATCGTCGGCGCGGCCGAAGGAGGCACCAAGTGATCGCGCTGCCCGCGGCCTTCACGCCCGCGTCGCTGGACTACGTGGCGCTGGCACCAGTCCTCATCGTCTTCGGCGCGGCGATGCTCGGGGTGCTCGTCGAGGCATTCGTCCCTCGGCACAGCCGGTATCCCGCTCACGTCGGCATCACCCTCGTCGGTCTCGTGGTCGCCCTCGGCGCCCTCGCGTTCGGCGCTATCGGTCGACCGGTGGCCACGGCCGGGCTGCTCAGTGTCGGTGGGTCGGTCAAGGGGTCGGTCATTGTCGACGGACCCACCCTGTTTCTGCAGGCGACCATCCTGCTCTTCGCCGTGTTGGCGGCACTGAGTCTGGCCGAGCGATTCGGCGGGGTCGGCGCCGACGCGTTCACTCCCATGGGCGCCGCTACCCCTGGCTCGCCACAGGAGGCGCAGGCCCGAAAGGTCGGCGCGACAACCTCAGAGGTCTTCCCGCTCTTCCTCTTCTCGGTCGCCGGGATGATGCTCTTCCCAGCCGCCGGTGACTTGCTGACGATGTTCGTTTCCCTTGAGGTGCTCTCGCTGCCGCTCTACCTGTTGTGCGGTCTGGCCCGGCGGCGTCGGTTGCTCTCCCAGGAGGCTTCGCTCAAGTACTTCCTCCTTGGCGCCTTCTCGTCGGCGTTCTTCCTGTTCGGCACGGCCTTGTTGTTCGGCTTCGCCGGGTCCATTTACCTGCCCGACATCGCCACCGCGATCACCACCCACGGCTCGGCCCTGGACGGTCTGCTCGTTCCGGGCGTCCTGCTGGTCTTGGTCGGCCTCCTCTTCAAGGTCGGCGCCGTCCCCTTCCACATGTGGACACCGGATGTCTACCAAGGTGCCCCCACCCCGGTGACCGGCTTCATGGCGGCCGGCACCAAGGCCGCCGCGTTCGGAGCCATCCTGCGCTTCGTCTACGTCGGAGTGGACCGGGCTGCCTGGGATTGGCGTCCCGCGCTGGTCGTCATCGCCGCGTTGACCATGATTGTGGGGGCGGTTCTCTCGGTGACCCAGACCGACATGAAGCGGCTCTTGGCCTACTCGTCGATCGCGCACGCCGGGTTCATCCTCGTCGGCGTGCTGTCCCTTCAGCGCGATGGTGTCAGCGGCGTCATGTTCTACCTCGCGGCATACGGGCTGACGACTATCGCGGCGTTCGCGATCGTGGGGCTGGTCCGCGAAGGCGGCTCGGAGGCGACTCACTTGTCGCAATGGACCGGGTTGGGCAAGCGCCACCCGTGGACGGCGGGCGTGTTCGCCTTCCTCCTGCTGGCGTTCGCGGGCATCCCCCTAACCTCTGGGTTCACCGCGAAGTTCGCGGTCTTCAAGCCGGCGCTGGAAAGCGGCACGGCCGGTGCCGTGCTCGTGGTCCTCGGGCTGTTGTGCAGCGCGATCACGGTGTTCGTCTACGTGCGGATCATCGTCCTCATGTACTTCACCGAATCCCCTGGTGACTCGGTCGCCGTCGTCGAACCGTCCGTATTCACGACGATCACGGTGGCAACGGGGACGCTGTTCACCTTGGTTCTTGGCATCGCCCCGGCATCCATCCTGCTGCTCGCAGAGCGGGCCGCCCAATTCATCCGGTAATCACGGCCACCTTTCCCTCAGCCAGGAAGCCCTTCGCATGAGTGCACCCCAGGTGCTGGCCCTTCCCGGGGTGACCCCGGCGCTGGCCGCTGCGCTGGGCGACGGGATGGCCCGGGTCGACGCTCTCCTCCGTGCCACAATCGACCACGACGACCCCTACGTGGCTGCGGCGTCGGGGCATCTGTTGGCGGCCGGCGGCAAACGATTCCGGCCGATGTTGACCCTCCTCGCAGCGCAGGTATGCCGTGGCGTCACCGATGAGGTCGTCGCCGCTGCCGTCGGGGTCGAGCTCACCCATCTGGCTTCGCTCTATCACGACGACGTCATGGACGAAGCGACGGTGCGTCGCGCGGTGCCCAGCGTCAACGCGGCATACGACAACACGACGGCCATCCTCGTCGGTGACCTGCTGTTCGGGAAGGCGTCGGAGATCGTCGCCGGCCTCGGGGCCGAGGCGGTGCTCATCCAAGCTCAGACCTTCGTGCGGTTGTGCCACGGGCAGATCCGGGATACCCGTGCGTGCCCGGCGGGCGCGGACCCGATCGACTACTACCTCGGTGTGCTCGCCGACAAGACCGGCGCCCTGGTGGCGACGGCGGCCCGTTACGGGGCGATGTTCGGCGGTGGGGACCTCCACACGGTCGAGGTGTTGCGCGTCTACGGCGAACGCCTCGGGATGGCCTTCCAACTCGCGGACGACGTCATCGACATCGCCTCGGACAGTTCGGCCAGCGGCAAGACTCCGGGGACCGACCTGCGTGAAGGAGTCGACACGCTGGCGGTTCTCTTCGCCAAGGACTCGACCGATCCAGCCGATGCCCGCCTGCTTGAGTTGCTCGATGCCGATCTCACCGACGATTGTTTACATGCCGAGGCGCTGACCCTGCTGAGGGCGCACCCCGCCCTGGGCCGGGCTCGGGAGCACACTCGGGCGGTTGGCGCACAGGCGCTGCAAGCATTGGAGGGGCTACCCGACAGCGACGCCAAGGCCGCGCTCGTTGCCCTCGTCGACCAGGTCGTTGACCGGGTCGGCTGAGCCGTTGCCGATGCACTGACCTCCCCAACCTCCGGAGTCAGGGCAGCTAGGCCGACCGTTGCCGCTGGAGAAGCGAGTCGGTCGTGAGGACCGCCAGGGCTACCCACACGATGACGAAGCCCACCCATTGGGCCGAGCTCACTACTTCACCGAGCAACAAGCTGCACACGAGCTGCATGACGGGCGTGAGGAACTGCAGCAGCCCGATCGTCACGAGCGGCACCCGCCGCGCCGCCGCAGCGAACAACAAGAGCGGGATTGCCGTCACCGGCCCAGTGAGCATGAGCCCGACGGCCTGACTGGGCGACCCGATCCCGGAATGGGTGCCGCCCACCGCGGCCAGCGGCCCCAGCAGCAGAAGCGCGACCGGCAGCAGGACGGCGGTTTCGACGGTCAAGCCGTGCAAGGCAGGCAGACTCGCGCCCAGGCGCTTCTTGAGCAGTCCATAGAGCGCGAACGACACCGCCAGGGTCAGCGCAATGATGGGGACCTGCCCGCTCGCCAGGGTCAGGTATGCCGCCGCGACCAGCCCGATCCCGACCGCCACCCACTGCAGTCGGCGAAGCGGCTCTCGCAGCACGACGACCCCGAGGGCCACAGTGATCAGTGGGTTGAGGAAGTAGCCGAGGGCGGCATCCCGGGTGTGCCCACCGACGACTGCCCCGACGTAGACCCCCCAGTTGATCGCCACCGTTCCTGCGGCCGCGGCCAAGCCTGCGAGGAGGGCGGGCTTGGCCAGCAACGGCCGAAGCCAGGACAGGTCCCGCTGCCAGGCCAGGATGAGCAGGCAGACGACCAGGCTCCAGATGATCCGATGCGCGAGGATTTCCAGCGGGGTGGCCGGGGTGAGCGCATGGAAGTAGAGCGGGAAGAAACCCCACAGCAGGTATGCCACGCTCCCGAAGAGCGCACCACGGCGAAGCTCGGAGCGAGTGTCGTCCGCCCAGGTCACCCGCTCACGGTCCAGGTGTCCCGACCGGCCAGCAGCGCAGCCAGGTCGGCGTCGGTCGCGGGGCCACCGCCGGCCTGGACTGCCGCCGAGACCTGTCCGCGGACCATGTCGTCGTAGGTCGGCCGCGAGATCTGTCGGAACACGCCCATGGGAACATGCGCCAGCGTCCCGTCCGAGGTCAGTCGGGACAACGCAAAGGCCGAGGACGGATGCTCGGTGTCGACGCTGTGTCGCACGATCCGGCTCGGGCTGGCGGTCGATCGTGGCACGACCTGGATCGACCCGTCGTCGGCACGGACGGCAACGTGATCACCGGCGGCGACCTCCTGACCGTCCCGAAGCCAGAGGATTCGGGCGGCCGCCTGGTCCTTGTCCTTGAGCACGTCGAAGGCGCCGTCGTTGAAGATGGGGCAGTTCTGGTAGATCTCCACCAGTGCCGCGCCGCGGTGCCGCGCGGCTGCGTGCAGCACTTCGGTGAGGTGCTTGCGGTCGGAGTCCATCGTCCGCGCGACAAAGGTTGCCTCGGCACCTAGCGCCACCGACACCGGCGTGAACGGGGTGTCCAACGATCCCAGTGGCGAGGACTTCGAGACCGTCCCAGTCCGCGAGGTGGGCGAATACTGACCCTTGGTCAGTCCGTAGATTTCGTTATTGAACAACAGGATCTTGATGTTGACGTTGCGGCGCAGCGCATGGATGAGATGGTTGCCGCCGATCGACAACGAGTCACCGTCTCCGGTGATGACCCAGACCGACAGATCCTCGCGCGCGGTGGCAAGGCCAGTGGCGAAGGTCGGTGCACGCCCGTGGATCGAGTGCATACCGTAGGTGTCCAGGTAGTAGGGGAACCGAGACGAGCAGCCGATTCCGGAGATGAAGACGATGTTCTCCCGGCGCAGCCCAAGCTCGGGGAGGAATCCCTGCATCGCTGCGAGAATCGCATAGTCGCCACAGCCAGGGCACCACCGGACGTCCTGGTCAGACGTGAAATCCTTGCGTCCCAACGGTGTTGCCCCGTCCGCCAGCTGCGGGACGAATGCGACGCCGCTGGACGGCATACCCAGGTCGATGCTCACTTGCTCGCCTCCAAGCCCTCGACGGTTGTGCGGATGACCTCGGCGAGCTCCGAGGCCTTGAACGGCAGCCCCCGCACCGCCGTGTGAGACTGGACGTCCACGAGGTATGCCGCGCGCAGCAGCATTGCGCATTGCCCGAGGTTCATCTCCGGCATGACAACCCGCTCGTAGCGACGCAGCACGTCGCCGGTGTTGTGCGGGAATGGGTTGAGGTGGCGCAGGTGCGTCGTGGCGACCGAGTGTCCGGTGAGCCGGGCCGACCTGGCTGCCTGACGGATCGGGCCATACGTGGAACCCCAGCCGATGACGAGCACCCTGGCGTTGCCGTCAGGGTCGTCGACCTCCAACTCCGGGATGGTGTCGGCGATCTTGGCGATCTTGCCGGCCCGCATCGCGGTCATCCGCTCGTGGTTGTCCGGATCGTAGGAGATATTGCCGGTGATATCGGCCTTCTCGATACCGCCGATCCGGTGCTCGAGCCCGGGCGTGCCCGGGATCGCCCACGGCCGGGCGAGGGTGTCGGGATCGCGCAGGAACGGCTGGAAGACTGGATTGCCGTCGGCGTCTACCCCGTTGGGTTCGGTCGTGAAGCTCACCGTCAAGTCGGGTAGGTCGGCCGTGCCTGGGACCTTCCAGGGCTCGGACCCGTTGGCGAGGTAACCGTCGGACAGCAGAATGACCGGCGTCCGGTATGCCGTCGCGATCCGGCAGGCCTCGATGGCGGCGTCGAAGCAGTCGGTCGGGGACTGCGGGGCCACCACGGCAACGGGCGACTCGCCGTTGCGGCCGAAGAGGGCCTGCAGGAGGTCGGCCTGCTCGGTCTTGGTCGGCAGACCGGTCGATGGGCCCCCGCGCTGGACGTTGACGACAACCAGCGGCAGCTCGAGTGAGACAGCCAATCCGATCGCCTCGGCCTTGAGCGCCAGCCCAGGCCCCGAGGTCGTCGTCACTCCGAGGGCACCACCGAATGAGGCGCCGATGGCGATGCCGACCCCGGCGATCTCGTCCTCGGCCTGCATCGTCGTGACGTCGAAGCGTTTGAGCCCCGACAGGGTATGCAGGATGTCCGATGCCGGGGTGATCGGGTAGGACCCGAGGACCAGCCGCAACCCCGCCCGATGGGCAGCGGCGACCAGGCCGAACGAGAGTGCGACGTTGCCGGTGACGTTCCGATAGGTGCCCGAGGGCATGGCCGCAGCCAACACCTGGTAGGTGTGGGCGAAGTCTTCGGTCGTCTCGCCGTAGTTGAACCCCGCCCGCAGTGCCGCGACATTGGCGGCCAACAAGTCGGGCTTCTTGGCGAACTTGCTCTTGATGAACCGCTCGGTTGTCGAGGTCGGCCGGGTGTAGAGCCAGGACAGCAGCCCCAGGGCGAACATGTTCTTCGCCCGCTCCTTGTCCTTGCGGGTCAACGCGTGTTCGGCCAAGGCGTCGACGGTGATCGACGTCAGCGGCAGGGCGTGGACGTGATAGCTCTCCAGGCTGCCGTCGTCGAGGGGCGACACGGCATACCCGACCTTGGCGAGGTTGCGCCGGTTGAACTCGTCGGTGTCGACGATGATCGTCGCGCCGCGTGGCAGGTCGGCGAGGTTGGCCTTGAGCGCTGCGGGATTCATTGCGACGAGGACGTCGGGCGCGTCACCGGGGGTGAGGACGTCGTGGTCGGCGATATGCAGTTGGAAGCTGGACACGCCGTGGATGGTGCCCTGCGGGGCCCGGATCTCCGCGGGGAAGTTCGGCAGTGTCGATAGGTCGTTTCCGTGGAACGCTGCGTCGGAGGTGAATCGGTCACCGGTCAGCTGCATTCCGTCGCCGGAATCACCAGCGAACCGGATGACGACGCGTTCCAGTTGTTGGACAGGCTTGCTCATGGGGTGGTCACCGGCCCTTGGAATCCACGGTCGCCGTGGGGGCCACGGCGCCTAGCCTCATCGTAGGACGTTGACCGCGAAACGACCCTCAGGTCACCGCAGCGTTGCTTCGAAGCGTCGCGATGCGCGCCGGGTGGTAGCCGAGTTCGGTGAGCACCTCGTCGGTGTGCTCGCCCGGTTTCGGGGACGGCCGGGTCTGCGTCGGAGTTCCGGAAAACCGGGGGGCGGGCACCGGCAGGGTCGGCCCGTGGTCGCCTCCCACCGGCCGGTATGCCGTCCGCGCCGCCAAGTGCTCATGTGTCGGCGCCTCGTCGAGCGAGAGCACCGGCGCGACACAGGCGTCCGACCGCTCAAGGAACGCGCACCACTCGTCGCGGGTCCGGCCGCGGAAGAAGCTCTCCCACAGGGCTTTTGCCTCGGGCCAGCGTCGTTGGTCAAGGCGATGTTCGGGCCGACGTGGGTCGGCCGGGTCCAGCCCGAGGCCAGCATGTTCGCCGAGGAGGCGAAGCAGCTCGTCGTAGAACTGTGGCTCCAGGGCGCCGACGGCCAGGTGCTTGCCGTCGGCGCACTCGTAGACCTCGTAGAACGGCGCCCCGGTGTCCAGGACGTTGTGGCCGGGCGGCCCGTCCCACATGCCACCGAGTCGCAGCGCGTGAGTGAACGTCGTCAGATAGGAGGCGCCGTCCATGATCGCCGCATCGATGACCTGTCCGACCCCGGTCCGGCCGGCGGAGTGCAGCGCCGCGAGCAACCCGGCCACGAGCAGCAGAGCCCCGCCGGCCACATCTCCCATGAACGGGCCCGGCAGGACCGGCCGCGGCACGCTCCCGTCCAGCGGGTCCCGGGCGAAAGTCGACAGGATCCCGGCGGTGGCGGTGTAGGTGAGGTCGTGACCGGCATACCGGGCCTGCGGTCCGTCCTGCCCCCATCCGGTCATCCGCGCGGAGACCAGCCGTGGGTTGCGGGCGAGGGCGACATCGGGGCCGAGCCCTAGTCGCTCCATCACCCCCGGTCGATAGGGCTCGATGAGCGCGTCGGCGCTCGTGGCGAGGTCCAGGACGACCTCGCGTCCGCCGTCGGACTTGAGGTCGAGCGCAATCGACCGGCGCCCGCGGCGCAACACCGGCAGGTCGAACGGGCCGGCGCCGCCGGGCCGGTCCACCCCGATGACGTCGGCGCCGAGGTCGGCGAGCACCATCCCCGCGACCGGTCCCGGGCCGATGCCCGCGAGCTCGATGATCCGGACGCCCGCGAGCGGGCCGACGGTTGCTGTGGTCACGCCCCCACGGTATGCCGCCGGGCCGACTCTCGCGCCGGCCGGGTCGGGATCGTTTCGGCGAGCGCCAGAATCCGCTGCGCGACCGGGGTGGCCGGGACCAGGTCCGCGTCGACCATCGAGACCCGGGTCCGCCTGGTGAGCAGGTCGTCGGCAGTGACCGCACCCTCGGCGAGCACGCCGTGCAGCAGCTCGACGCCCCGGACGGGGCAGCCGGGTGCGACCGGTTCGCTGAGCCAGACGCCGAACCGGTCGGCCAGGGCGGCGACCTCCGGGGCCTCGATCCCGTACCGGCGCACCAACCGGGCCGGGGCGGGGACGCGCCGCAGCGTTGCCGGGTCGGCGGCACCCACGAGCGGGAGCGACGCAGTCCGGCAGGGGCGCGCGATGGTGAGGCGGCGGCATACGGCATCGACGGTGTCTTGGGCCATCCGACGGTAGGTCGTGAGCTTCCCGCCGATAATCGACACCGGGAGCCCAGGTTCGTCGACAAGGACATGGACCCGGGAGGCGTCGGCGGTGTCGGCTGTGTCACTGCCGTCCGCCCAACCCGGCCCCCTCATTGAGGCGACCAGCGGACGCAAACCCGCGAATCGGCCCACGACGTCGGCCGAGGTGATCGGGCGCTCCAGAGCCAGACTCATGGTCTCCAGCAGGAACGTCTCGTCCGCCTCGGGGACCTCGGGCGCCAGCCCGTCGACCCCGTCCGCGGGCTCATCGGTGAGGCCGATGTGGACCAGGCCGTCGGGGTGCGGGACCGCGAAGACGAACCGACCGAAGTGTCCAGGCACCGGCGCGGTCATCATCGCCCTGGGTTCGCCCAAGGTGGTCGACCGGACGACGAGGTGTGACCCGCGGCTGGGCCGGATGTGAACGCTCGGCTCGTGCTCGCCCGCCCAGACGCCGGTCGCGTTGACGACGACGCCCGCCTGCACGGCGAGCGTCGCACCGGACAGCTCGTCGGTGAGGACCGCGGTGCTGTCGCTGAGTTGCGTTGCGCCGCAATGGGGTACAACGTCCGCCCCGTATGCCGCGGCCGTCCGAGCCAACGCGACGACCAGCCGGGCGTCGTCTTCCAAAGCGGCGTCCCAATAGACGATGCCGCCGCGAAGTCCGTCGCGGCGCAGCCCCGGGGCGTGCAGGAGCGCAGCTTCCGCACTGACCCGCAGCGGCGGCGGCAGGACCGTCCGCGGGGTGCGCGAGCCCACCCGCAACAGGTCGGCCAGCCGGATGCCGGTCTCGGTGAGCGCCCCCATCCACGGCCCGGTGTTGTCGTCCAGCGGCACGATGGTCGCCAGCGGGCGGATGAGGTGCGGGGCGATAGCCGTGGTCAGCGCATGGCGTTCGTGGGCCGACTCCCACGCGATCGGCAGATCACCCTTGGCGAGGTAGCGCAATCCGCCATGGACGAGCTTCGAGCTCCACCGACTCGTGCCCGCCGCGAGATCCACGCGTTCGACGAGCGCCGTGCGCAGGCCGCGGGAGGCCGCGTCGAGCGCCACGCCGGCACCAGTGACACCGCCCCCGACGACGAGGACGTCATAGCGCCGTTCCGCCAAGCGATGCAAGGCCCGGTCGCGGGTGGTCCGGTCCAGGGTCGCCCGTATGCCGTCCGGCCCGGCCCGCATCATCGCGTGCCCCTGGCGGGACGAACCGGTGGGTGTCCTGGAGGCGCCGCCGCGGGGCACGCCGGGGTCCGGGTCGGGCGGAGGTAGCCGTCCAGCATGATGGCCAGCTCGGCGTGCACGTCGGTCACGTCGGCCTGGCTCTCGACGAGCCGGGCCGACACGACGAAGGGGGTCAGGACGTGCAGGATCGTCGTCGCGGCCAAGGGCCCGTCCAGCTCCCGGATCGAGCCGTCGGCGTGGCCCGCGGCGATTCCCGTCTCGATGAGCCGGGCCGCGTTGAGCTGGCTCTGGCCGGGCCGATCGACGAGATAGGGCAGCAGCAACTCGGGATCGTGGCGCAGCAGCGCCTCGACGAGCGGATCGTGGGCGAGCACGTCGACCGCCCGCAGACACAGGTCGACCAGGCGCTCGCGGGCCGTGGCGCCGTCGGTTGCTCGGGCAGCCTCGCCGAGCACCCGGGCGAACTCGGCCGACAGGGCGTCGAGCACGAGGCTGCGTACGCTGCCGCCCCGGCGGTAGAGGGTCACCCGGGAGACACCCGCCCGCGCCGCGATGGAGCTGGCGGTTGCGCGCCGGACGCCGTAGTCGCGGACTTCGGCGACCACGGCGGCGACGAGGTCATCGTCCAACGGCCGGTCCGTGCCGTCGTTCAACGGCCGATCCGTACCGTCGCCACGGCTGCGGCCAGCGTGCGGCTGGACGGGGGAGTGGGTCATCGGGCCTCCTGGGAACTCCCACCACACTACAGCAAGTGAAACATTCCATGTAACAATGTTTCACATGACTCCGGCACCACAGGACGCCCTCACCCGTACGATTGCCCGCTCTCCCTGGCACGGGTGGGGCGACCCGGCCGACGGACATCCGCTCCCGGAACGCTCCTGGGCCATGCTCCGCCGCGAGCTCCGCGTCACCCGTCGGGCCCACCCGACCCGCCCGGTCGACCTCGAGGACGTCCGACTCCCCGAGAGTCGGCTCACCGCAGAGGACCTGGCGGCCGTGCGGGCGGTGGTGGGCACGGCATACGTCCACACCGACCGGCTCGCCCGGGTGGAGCACGCGGCTGGGAAGTCCTACCTCGACCTGCGCCGGTTGCGTGACGGAGACGCGGCGGACGCGCCGGACGTCGTGGTCACCCCCGCAGACGCGACCGACATCGAGCAACTGCTGACCGTATGCCGCGACCGCCGCCTCGCCGTCGTCCCCTTCGGCGGGGGCACGAGTGTCGTTGGGGGAGTGTCGGGTTCGGCCGGTCCGCTCGCAGCGTCGGTGTCCATCGACCTGCGCCGCCTCAATCGGATGCTGTCGATCGACCCGGTCTCACGGACCGCCGTCTTACAGCCGGGGATGCGCGGCCCGGACGTGGAAGGCGCGCTGCGACCGCACGGGTTCACCCTCGGGCACTATCCGCAGAGCCACCAGGAGGCGACCATCGGTGGCTATGTCGCGACGCGGTCCGCGGGTCAGGCATCGACCGGGTATGGCCGCATCGACGAGATCGTCCGCGGTGCGACGCTGGCGACGCCCGAAGGGACCCTCCGGTTGGACATGCGAGCCCCGGCGAGTGCGGCCGGGCCTCGGCTGTTGGATCTCGTCGTCGGGAGCGAGGGGGCGCTGGGGATCATCACCGAGGTGACCATGGCGATCACGCCGATGCCCAGCCAGACGGCATACTCGGCGCTGGCGTTCCCGTCGTTCGGGGCGGCGGCCGAGGGCTTGCGCGCCCTCGCCCAGGATCTGCCGCACGGGATCCGGCCCGACGTCGTGCGGTTGTCCGACCCCGACGAGACCCGCGTGAGCCTGGGGCTGGCCGGGCTGGCGGGGCAAGCGCTCTCGGCATACACGAAGGCGCGGCGGCTGCCCGCCGCGTGCCTGGTCGTGTTGCTCTGGGAGGGGTCCGACGCGCGTTCACTGAGGGAGCGCAAGACGGCCGCCTGGGACGTGCTGCGCCAGGTTGGAGCCGTCCGTATGCCGTCCGCAATCGCCCGCGCGTGGGAGAAGGGTCGGTTCTCCGGGCCCTACTTGAGAGACGAACTCATGGGCCACGGCGTCCTCGTCGAGACGTTGGAGACGGCGACATCGTGGGCCAATCTCGTTGCGCTGCATGACCGAGTGGCCGCAGCGATCCGGGCGGTGTCAGCAGAGCAGGGGGTGCCGCTCATCGTCCAGTGTCACGTCTCGCATCTCTATCCGACGGGGGCTTCGCTGTATTTCACCGTCGTCGCTCCAGAGGCGGCCGATCCCCTGGCTCAGTGGCGCGCGATCAAGACCGCGGCTACCGCGGCGATCGTGACGGGCGGTGGGACGGTGACCCACCACCATGCCGTCGGCGCCGATCACGTCGACGGGCTGGCCGCTGAGGTCGGCGAGCTGGGCATGCGGGTGCTGCGCGCCGTCAAGGACACCCTCGACCCGACGGGGATCCTCAACCCCGGAAAGCTCGTGCGTTGAGGCCGGCTCGACCCACGTGCGGCCCCGTCGGGTGGGGGTCGGGGGTGTGGGGTAGTGAAACGCTGAGGCACTGCTCACTGAGAGTGAGCAGTGCCTCAGGGTTTCTGGACAGGGTGGGGGGACCGGGGAACCCGGGGACGGGTGATCAGGCCCGCGGAGGGTGGGGAGGAGGAGGCCCAGGCGGAGGGTGGGGGTGTGCCCGGGCTGAGGCGTTGTCCACTGTGCGTGGTCAACGCCTCAGCGTGCTGCCGGGCTGGGTGTTGGTACTGAGGCACTGACCACTGTGCGTGATCAACGCCTCAGTGTGCTGCGGTGGCGGGTGTTGGTACTGAGGCACTGACCACTGTGCGTGATCAGTGCCTCAGCGTTGTGGGATCGCTATGACCGTGGCTTGGCACATGGCCTCGGTCGGCGGCTTAGAGCAGAGCGACGAGGTCCTCATGGGCCAGTGCGAGGACAGCCTCCCGGGCGTCCGTGGCGGTCCGGGCGTCCAACGCGGCCGTCGCCATCCCGTGACAG
Organism: Dermatophilaceae bacterium; assembly: GCA_044220725.1. Lineage (GTDB taxonomy): Bacteria > Actinomycetota > Actinomycetes > Actinomycetales > Dermatophilaceae > Phosphoribacter. Next base: position 1,952 of record JBGAQN010000015.1, on the reverse strand, counting down.
GTCGCGAGGTCGTGCAACGACAGGGCGAACCGCACGATCGACACCTTGGACGGGGCCATCGACAGGCTGCCGACGCCAAGCCCGGCCAGGACGAGCGCCAGGAGCGGATCACCGCCGGCCTCGCCGCAGACCCCGATGGGCTTACCGGCCACCCGGGCGCCGTCGCAGGCGTGTCCGATGACCTTGAGCACTGCAGGCTGCCACGGATCGAGCAGATCGGAGAGCTCGCCCTCCATCCGGTCGGCGGCCATGGTGTATTGCGCGAGGTCGTTGGTGCCGAGCGACCCAAAGTCGACCTCGGCCAGCACGTGGCTAGCCAACAGGGCCGCCCCGGGCACCTCGATCATCACGCCGACACTGGGGAGGCCGTTCTCGCGCACCCGACGGGCGAACCAGGCGGCCTCCTCCGGGGTGGCCACCATCGGCGCCATCACCTTGACCTCCGCCCGGGTGGCCTTGGCTGCCGCACCCAACGCTTCGAGCTGGGTGTCCAGCAGGTCCTGGCGCAGCGCCGAGAGCCGCAAACCACGCTTGCCCAGCGCCGGGTTCTCCTCCGGCCCAAGGTCGGCGAAGGCCAACGGCTTGTCGGCTCCGGCATCCAGCGTCCGGACGACCACGCGACGCGTCCCGAACGGTTCGAATACCTTGGTGTAGATCTCGGTCTGCTCTGCCAGCGTGGGCGCCGTGTCCCGGCTCAGGAAGACGAACTCGGTCCGGAACAGCCCGACCCCTTCGAGGTCCTGCGCGGCAGCAGAGACCGCGTCGTCGACGCCACCGATGTTGGCCAGCAGCGCGATCGGGTGTCCGTCCCGGGTCCGACCGGGCCCAGCCGAGCCGGCCAACGCAGACCGCCTGCGCTCACGCTTGCCGACCAGCTCGCGCTGGTAGTCCTCGCTCGGATCAAGGGTCACCTCGCCCGAATCTCCGTCGACCGCGACGATCGTGCCTGCCGGGATCGCCGTGGCACCGACGAACTGGACGACCGCAGGGATGCCCATTTGGGCGGCGAGGATGGCCGTGTGGCTGGTGCGGCCGCCCGCCTCGGTGACGATCGCCCGCACCATGGCCGGGTTGAGCGTCGCGGTCTCGGCCGGGGCGAGGTCGTGGGCCACAATGACGCTCGGGACATGGAAGTCCGGGACCCCGGGGTCATCGTGCCCGAGTAGCCGGGCAACCGCCCGGTTCCGGACGTCCTTGAGGTCGGTGACCCGCTCGGCGAAGTAGCCGCCGAGCGCCTCGAACTGCGCGGCATACTCCTCGACGGCAGCGGTGACCGCCGTGGTGGGGCCTTTGCCGGCAGCGAGATGCTTGCCGATCGCCTTCTGCAGACCCTTGTCTCTAGCGATGAGAGCCGTGGCGGTGAGGATCTGTTGGGCGGTTTCGTCGGCAGCGGACGCGCGCTCCTCAAGGGTCACGGCGACCGACTCGAAGACCGCCTTGATGCGTACGTGCTCGGCGGCGGCGGCGGCGTCGGTCGTGGCGGGCTCGTTGTCCGGCGGGCGGACCGGAGGGCGGACCTGGACGACCGGGCCCACCGCCGCGCCCGGGCTGACGCCGATGCCCCTGGTGGACTCGGTCATCGGATCACTCCGCGTCGAGGTCGCGGGACAGGAGCGCAACGAGCGAGTCGAGAGCGTCCTCGGCCCCCTCGCCTTCGGCGGTCAGGGTGATCTCCTCGCCGTGCTTGGCGTCCAGGGCCATGACGCCGAGGATGCTGGTTGCATCGACGAAGTCCTCACCCTCACGCCCGATCTCGATGTCCAGACCGGTTGCGTTGGCGGCCTGGACGAACAGCGAGGCCGGGCGGGCGTGCAGGCCGACGGATGAGGCGATGGTGACGGTACGGGTGGCCATGACGGGTGTCCTTTCGCGGGGTGATGCGTGGGTGCGGGTGATGCGTGGGTGATGGTGATGCGGGTGGTGCGGGGGGCGCAGAGGGTGCGGGTCGTGCC
>JBGAQN010000014.1:0-36889 GCA_044220725.1 Dermatophilaceae bacterium | reverse complement strand
GTGGGGGAGACCCTCGGCGAGGCGGTGTTCTCGACCGGGATGACCGGCTACCAGGAGACCCTGACCGACCCGTCCTACCACCGGCAGGTCGTCGTCATGACCGCGCCGCACGTCGGCAACACCGGATGGAACGACGAGGACGACGAGTCCCGGCGCATCTGGGTGGCCGGGTATGCCGTGCGCGACCCTGCTCTGCGCCCGTCGAACTGGCGCTCGCGGCGGTCCCTGGAGGAGGAGCTGGTCGCCCAGGGGGTCGTGGGCATCTGCGGGATCGACACCCGGGCGCTCACCCGGCACCTGCGTGAGCGTGGGGCGATGCGGGTGGGGATCTTCAGCGGCGACTCGTTCTCATCGAGCCAGAGCGAGCTGGTGGTCAAGGTGCTGGCCGCGCCGTCCATGGCGGGGGCCGAGCTTGCCACCCAGGTCTCGACGGAGCAGCCGTATGTCGTTGCCGCTCAAGGGGTTCGGCGGTTCACGGTGGCGGCGATCGACCTCGGCATCAAGGGGATGACGCCCACTCTCATGGCCAAGGAAGGGATCGAGGTCCACGTCCTGCCGGCGACTGCCACGATCGCCGACGTCCTCGCCGTGTCCGGCGCCGACGGCACTCCCGGGCCGGACGGGGTGTTCTTCTCCAACGGACCCGGCGATCCAGCGACCGCCGACCTCACCCTGCTGCACGAGGTCCTCGACCGGCGGATCCCCTTCTTCGGGATCTGCTTCGGCAACCAGCTGCTGGGCCGAAGCCTGGGCTTCGGCACCTACAAGCTCAAGTACGGACACAGGGGCATCAACCAGCCCGTCATGGACCGCACGACCGGCAAGGTCGAGGTCACGGCACACAACCACGGGTTCGCCGTCAATGCACCCATCAAGCACGACTCGCAGACCCCCTACGGCCGGGTCCGGGTGAGCCATATCTGCCTCAACGACGACGTCGTCGAAGGGCTCGAGTGCCTGGACCAGCCGGCCTTCTCGGTGCAGTACCACCCGGAGGCGGCGGCGGGGCCGCACGACGCGGCATACCTCTTCGACCGGTTCTGCGCGCTCATGCGCACCCACCCCTGGAAGGGGGCCCAGCATGCCTAGGCGCGAGGACATCACGAGCGTCCTGGTCATCGGGTCCGGCCCGATCGTCATCGGGCAGGCCTGCGAGTTCGACTATTCCGGCACTCAGGCGTGCCGGGTGCTGCGCGAGGAGGGCATCCGGGTCATCCTGGTCAACTCCAATCCGGCGACGATCATGACCGACCCGGAATTCGCCGACGCGACCTACGTCGAGCCGATCACCCCCGACGTCGTCGAGGCGATCATCGCCAAGGAACGCCCCGATGCTGTCCTCGCGACCCTCGGTGGACAGACCGCACTCAACTGCGCGATGTCCCTTCACGAGCGCGGTGTCCTGGAGCGCTATGGCTGCCCGCTTATCGGGGCTAACGTCGAGGCCATCCAACTCGGCGAGGACCGCGAGAAGTTCAAGGGCGTCGTGGCCCGATGCGGGGCCGAGTCGGCCCGCTCGATCATCTGCCACACCATGGACGAATGTCTTTCTGCCGCAACAGAATTGCGCTATCCTGTCGTCGTGCGCCCGTCGTTCACCATGGGTGGGCTCGGGTCTGGTTTCGCCTATGACGAGGCTGATCTGCGCCGCATCGCCGGTGCCGGGCTGCAATATTCCCCGGTCACCGAGGTCCTCCTCGAAGAGTCGATCATCGGCTGGAAGGAGTACGAGCTCGAGGTCATGCGCGACCACAAGGACAACGTGGTCGTCGTGTGTTCCATCGAGAACCTCGACCCGATGGGCGTGCACACCGGCGACTCGATCACCGTCGCACCAGCACTCACCCTCACCGACCGCGAATACCAGAGGCTGCGCGACATCGGCATCGCGGTGATCCGCGAAGTCGGCGTCGACACCGGCGGCTGCAACATCCAGTTCGCCGTCAACCCCGACGACGGCCGGGTCATCGTCATCGAGATGAACCCCCGCGTGTCGCGGTCCTCGGCGCTGGCGTCAAAGGCGACCGGGTTCCCCATCGCCAAGATCGCCGCGAAGATGGCCATCGGCTACACCCTCGACGAGGTCCCCAACGACATCACCAAGCAGACGCCGGCGTCGTTTGAGCCGACCCTGGACTATGTCGTCGTCAAGGTGCCCCGCTTCGCCTTCGAGAAGTTCCCCGCCGCCGACCCCACCCTCACCACGACGATGAAGAGCGTCGGCGAGGCCATGTCGTTGGGCCGCAACTTCACCGAGGCGCTGCAGAAGGCGCTGCGCTCGATCGAGCGCAAGGAAGCGAGCTTCCACTGGGACGGGCCGGTCCCGGACCAGGCCACCGTTGCGACGCTGCTCGGGCAGATCGCGATCCCCACCGACGGGCGGATCGTCGGCGTGCAACAGGCCATGCGGGGCGGGGCCACCGTCGAGCAGGTGTATGCCGCGACCGGCATCGACCCGTGGTTCCTCGACCAAATCGCCCTCATCAACGAGGTAGCCGAGAAAGTCCGGGTCGCCGACCGGCTCCACCCCGGGTTGCTCGCCCTGGCCAAGCACCACGGTTTCTCCGACCGGCAGATCGCCAGCCTGCGTCGCATGCCCGAGGCCGTCGTCCGGGGCGTCCGCCACGCGCTGGGCATCCGGCCGGTCTACAAGACGGTCGACACCTGCGCCGCGGAGTTCGCGGCCGCCACGCCCTACTACTACTCGTCCTACGACCGCGAGACCGAGGTGCTGCGGCGCGAACGTCCGGCGGTCATCATTCTCGGTTCGGGGCCCAACCGGATCGGCCAGGGCGTCGAGTTCGACTACTCGTGCGTGCACGCCTCGTTCGCCTTGCGCGACGCGGGGTTCGACACGGTCATGGTCAACTGCAACCCCGAGACCGTCTCGACCGACTACGACACGTCCAGCCGGCTCTACTTCGAGCCGCTCACCCTCGAGGACGTCCTTGAGGTCATCCATGCCGAAGAAGCCGCCGGCCCGATCGCCGGGGTCGTCGTGCAGTTGGGCGGCCAGACCCCGCTCGGGCTGGCCCAAGCGCTCAAGGATGAGGGCGTGCCTGTTGTCGGCACCTCACCGGAGGCGATCAACCTCGCCGAAGACCGCGGGGCCTTCGGCCGGGTGCTCGCCGAGGCGGGCCTTCCCGCGCCGCGGCACGGCACGGCATACAGCGCGCAGGAGGCGCTCGCGGTGGCCCACGACATCGGCTACCCCGTGCTGGTGCGACCGTCCTATGTCCTGGGCGGGCGGGGCATGCAGATCGTCTACGACGACGCGACCCTGACCACCTACGTCGACGCCGCAACAGTTGCGTCGCCCGAGCACCCGATCCTCGTCGACCGGTTCCTCGACGACGCCATCGAGATCGACGTCGACGTCCTCTACGACGGCATCGACATGTTCCTCGGCGGCGTCATGGAGCACATCGAAGAGGCCGGCATCCACTCCGGCGACAGCGCCTGCACCCTCCCGCCAGCGACGCTGGGAGCCGCCGAGATCGAGCGGGTCCGTGCATCTTCGCTGGCGTTGGCTCAGGGGATCGGCGTCCGCGGGCTGATGAACGTCCAGTTTGCCCTCGTCCAGGACGTCCTCTATGTCCTGGAGGCCAACCCGCGGGCCTCGCGCACCGTCCCGTTCGTTGCCAAGGCGACCGGCGTGCCGCTGGCCAAGGCCGCCGCCCGGATCATGCTCGGCGCAACCATCGCGCAGCTTCGTGCCGAGGGCTTGCTGCCGCCGACGGGCGACGGGGGTAGCTTGCCGGCACATGCCCCCATGTCGGTCAAGGAGGCCGTCCTGCCGTTCAGCCGGTTCCGCACCAAGGAGGGGCAGATGGTCGATGCCCTGCTCGGCCCGGAGATGAAGTCGACCGGCGAGGTCATGGGCATCGACACCGACTTCGGCACCGCGTTCGCCAAGAGTCAGCTCGCGGCATACGGGGGGCTGCCCGAGGATGGCACGGTGTTCGTCTCGGTGGCCAACCGGGACAAGCGGGCCATGATCTTCCCGGTGCGAGCACTCGCGGAGCTCGGGTTCACCCTCCTGGCCACCTCCGGGACCGCAGATGTCTTGCGGCGCAACGGAATCAAGGCCGAGGTCGTCCGCAAGATCACCGAACGTGAGGGTGGTGAGAACGACCAGGACGACGAGCACGAGCCGTCGATCGCCGACCGGATCGTCGCTGGCGAGGTGGTCATGGTGGTCAACACGCCGACCGGTCAGACGGCCCGTGCCGACGGATACGCGATCCGGGCGGCCGCCATTGCTGCCGACGTCACGCTCATCACAACGGTCCAGGAACTTGGCGCAGCTGTGCAGGGCATCGAATCGGTGCGTTCGGCGCCCATTCGGGTCACCTCCCTGCAGGAGCACGCCCGGGCGCTCAACCTCTACGGGGCAGTGCGGTGAGCGACGTCGCCCACGAGGTCACTCGGGTGATCTCAAGCGAGCCCGCGGGTGCCTATCGTCACCTCGTCCTCGCCGCCCCCACCATCGCCCGGTATGCCGTCCCCGGCCAGTTCGTCGCGGCCACCGTGGGAGGCCCGACCTCGGGGATGCTGCTGCGCCGGTCGTTCTCGATCCACGCGGCCGATCCTGCCTTCGGCACGGTCGAGATCGTCGTCGCGGCCCACGCCGCCGGGGCGACCTGGATCACCGAGCGCCGGCCGGGGGATGAGCTAGACCTGATCGGCCCGCTGGGTCGGCCGTTCCCGCTCCGTGAGCGATCGGGGTCGGACCAGGCAACTGCCGCGGTGCTCGTCGGCGGTGGCTATGGCAGCGCTCCGCTGTTCTGGCTCGCCCGGGTGCTGCGCGAGCAGGGCACCCATGTCGAGATCGTCCTCGGGGCAGCCAGCGCCGACCGACTCTTCGGGGTCGACCTGGCCGGCGAGGTCGCGGATGCCGTCCAGGTGACCACGGATGACGGATCCGCGGGAAGGCGTGGCTGGGTCAGCGACGTGCTGCCCGAGGTGCTCGCCCGCTGCGGAGCGAGCGACGTCTACGCCTGTGGGCCGATGGGGATGCTCAAGGCCGTCACCGATGCCGCGCAGGCCGCAGGGGCGACGGCCCACGTCGCGGTCGAGGAGGCGATGGCCTGCGGAGTCGGGGTCTGCATGACCTGCGTCATGCCCGTCGTCGGCTCGGACGGCCGCACGAGGATGGTCCGGTCCTGTCTTGACGGGCCGGTTTTCGAGGGCAGTCGAGTGCTCTGGGACGCCTTCGGCGACGGCCTGTGCCGGGTGCCCGACGACGCTGTGGGCGCACCCCAGGTCGGAGGGCACTGATGGCTGACCTGACCACCACCCTGTCGGGCCTGACTCTGCCCAACCCACTCATGACGGCCTCCGGGTGCGCTGCCAACGGCAAGGAGCTGCACCGGTTTTTCGATATCTCCCGGCTCGGTGCCTTCGTCACCAAGACCGTCATGGCGGCGCCGCGCAGCGGCCGGGGGACGCCGCGCATGGCCGAAACACCCTCCGGGATGCTCAACTCGATTGGCCTGCAGGGCCCCGGGATCGACGCCTTCGCCGACGAGGACCTCCCGTGGTTGGCGTCGGTTGGAACCCGGGTCCTGGTCTCGATCGCTGGCGGCACCCCAGCTGAATTCGCTCAGGTGACAACCCGATTGCTCGACAGCCCCGCGATCGCAGCGATCGCCGGCCTTGAGGTCAACATCTCCTGTCCCAACGTCGCCAGCCGGGGTCAGGTGTTCGCTATCGACCCGCGCGCCTCGGCCGAGGTGGTCCGCGCGGTGCGCGGGGCCGTTCCCGGCGGTCTGCCGGTGTTCGCCAAGCTCAGTCCCGACGTCACCGACCTGGTCACCGTCGCCGCGGCCTGTCTCGACGCCGGTGCCGACGGGCTTACCCTCATCAACACCACGCTGGGCATGGTGATCGACACCGAGCGAATGCGCCCCCACCTCGGCGGGATCACGGGGGGCCTGAGCGGTCCCGCAATTCGCCCGATCGCGGTCCGGGCCATCTGGCAGGTCCGGTCGGCGATGTTCGCCGAACGCCTCCCCACGGCGCCCATCATCGGCGTGGGAGGAGTTACCTCGGGCGGGGATGCGCTCGAACTCGCCGCCGCTGGCGCGAGCGCTGTCCAGGTCGGCACGGCCACCTTCCACGACCCGCAGGCCCCGTCCCGGGTCCTCGACGAGTTGGCCGCGCTGCTCGACGCGCGGGGGTATGCCGCGTTCGCCGATGTCGTCGCGGCCGCCCACCCCGAACGGAAGCACCGATGAGCATTGACGCGAGCACCGACGTGAGTGGGCGGCATACGCCGACGTTTGGGGTACGGCTGCGCCAGGCGATGGCGACCCACGGGCCTTTGTGCGCGGGAGTTGACCCGCATCGAACGCTCATGCAGAGCTGGGGCTTGGACTACAGCGTTGCAGGGTTAGAGCGGTTCGCGATGATCTGTGCCGAGGCGTTCTCCGGTCGCGTGGCGGCGGTCAAGCCGCAGTCGGCCTTCTTCGAGGTCTTCGGGGCCGCTGGCGTCGCCGTCCTGGAACGATTCGTCGGTGACGTGCGCGCCTCCGGCACGCTGGTGATCTTGGACGTCAAGCGGGGTGACATTGGGACGACGATGGACGCCTACGCCGAGGCGTTCCTCGGCAAAGACGCCCCGGAGCCCCCCGATGCCATCACTGTGAGTCCCTACCTCGGTTATGGCTCGCTGCGCCCGGCCATCGACCTGGCCCACGCGACCGGGAGAGGCGTCTTCGTCCTTGCGCTCACCTCCAACCCGGAAGGCGCGTCGGTGCAGCACGCGATCCGGGACGGCCAGAGCGTGGCCGGACATGTCGTCGCGGGAGCGAGGGCCGACAACGATCTCGCTCGTGCCCGGGGGGAGCTCGGATCAGTCGGGCTGGTCATCGGGGCGACCGTGGGGGATGCCGTCGAACGGCTCGGCCTGGACCTGGCCGGGGTGGGTGGGCCCTTTCTCGCGCCGGGCGTGGGCGCTCAGGGTGGCACAGCGGCGAGTGTGCGCCGGGTCTTCGGCGCTGCGCTGCCGGACGTCCTGGCCGCGTCTAGCCGTGAGGTGCTGGGCGCCGGTCCCGATGTCAGCGCCCTCGCCCGGCACGTCGAGCGCACGGCCGCCGACATTGCGGCTGCCTTGGCGCCCTGACCTGCGGTGTTGCTGGCCCGGGTCGTTGCACCCTGGCAGTCACGTGGGTAGGTTCGGTCCTTGAGTTGTCCGGTCCTCAGCGGTCCGGAGCCCGACGAAAGTGAGACGACGGTGGCGTTGCCCGAGCTGACCCCGCAGGAACGAGCGGCCGCCCTCGAGAAGGCCGCCCTCGCTCGCCGGGCCCGGGCCGCGGTCAAGAACCGGCTCAAGTATTCCCAAGGGTCTCTCGCCGAGGTCATCGCCGAGGGCAAAGACGACCCGGTTCTCGGCAAGTTGCGGGTGTCTGCGTTGCTGGAGTCGTTGCCGGGTGTGGGTCCGGTTCGGGCGCGCCAGATCATGGCCGAGGTCGGCATCTCCGAATCCCGCCGGGTCCGAGGTTTGGGCGTCAACCAGGCGGCAGCCCTGATCGCCCGGTTCGACCAGTCGTGAGCGCGTTTGATCCCGGTCATGGCCCTGCCGATGAGACCGGGCAGCCCGGCCGCTTGATCGTCTTGGCCGGGCCGACGGCGGTGGGCAAGGGGACCATCGCGGCATACGTGCGCACACACTTCCCCCAGGTGTGGCTCTCCGTGTCGATGACGACGCGCCCGCCGCGTCCCGGCGAAGTGGACGGCGTCCACTACATCTTCGTCGCCGAAGAAGAGTTCGACCGGCTGGTCGCCGCAGGTGAATTCCTTGAGTATGCCGTCGTCCACGGCCGGGCCAAATACGGCACTCCGCGCGGACCCGTGGAACGCGCCCTGGCTGCCGGTCGGCCCGCCCTGCTGGAGATCGACCTGCAGGGGGCTCGACAGGTCCGCCAGAGCATGCCCGACGCGCTCTTGGTCTTCCTGGCCCCGCCGAGTTGGGACGAGTTGGTCAGCCGCCTGGTCGGCCGGGGGACCGAGTCGGAGGAGGAGCGGGCGATCCGGTTGTCGACTGCAACCCGCGAGTTGCAGGCCGCAGACGAGTTCGACGTGGTCATCGTCAACGACGATGTCCGCCGAGCAAGCGAACAACTCGTATCATTGATGGGACCGCGTCCGTCCTTGTGACCACGCCCGCTGCGACCTGCCCCCGATCGAAACGAGATGCTTGCCGTGTCCGGAACTGTCGCCAACCCCATCGGGATCACCAACCCGCCGATCGACGATCTGCTCGCCATCGCGGACAGCAAGTACGCCCTGGTTATCTACTCGGCCAAGCGCGCTCGCCAGATCAACGCGTACTACTCGCAGTTGCAGGAAGGCCTGCTGGATTACGTCGGCCCGCTCGTCGAGACCGAAGTTCACGAGAAGCCCCTGTCGATTGCGCTTCGCGAAATCAACGAAGGCTTGTTGACCGCGCAGGCGACCGAGGACTGACCCGGCCTCCATGCGCGTCGTCCTGGGCGTGAGCGGCGGGATCGCCGCCTACAAGTCGGCGTCGCTGCTGCGGCTGTTCACAGAGGCCGGGCATGACGTCACCGTCGTGCCGACCGAGGCAGCCCTGCGCTTCGTCGGCGCCCCGACCTGGGCTGCCTTGTCCGGCAAGCCGATCGCGACCGACGTCTGGACGGGGGTCGACAGAGTCCCGCACGTGCGTATCGGTCAGGAAGCCGACCTCGTCATCGTCGCTCCGGCCACGGCAGACCTGCTCGCGAAGGCAGCCACGGGACAGGCTGACGACCTGCTGACCGCCACACTCCTCACGGCAACGTGCCCCGTCGTGTTCGCGCCTGCAATGCACACCGAGATGTGGCTGCACCCGGCCACTCAGGCCAACGTGGCGACGCTGCGCACGCGGGGCGCGGTCGTAGTCGAGCCTGCATCCGGTCGCCTCACCGGTGCCGACACCGGTCCCGGCCGACTCCCTGAGCCTGACAAGCTGTATGCCGCGTGTCTCGATGTCGTAGCTGGCGCGCCGAGCGGGGGGGCGTCCTCGGAGTCCGCCGACGTGGCCGTCAACGGTGCGTCTCGGACGACTGAGGACCTGGCTGGTTTGCGCGTTGCCGTCTCGGCCGGGGGAACTCGCGAACCGCTGGACCCGGTGCGCTTCCTGGGTAACCGGTCCTCCGGGAAACAGGGGGTCGCGCTCGCCGAAGCTGCAGCGCAACGAGGCGCCCAGGTGATCTTGTTGGCCTGCAACCTCACGGTGCCCGTGCGCTCTGATCTGGGCATCCACGTCGTGCCCGTGCAGACGGCGTTGGATCTCCAATCCGCTGTGACAACGGCGGCCCAGACTGCGGATGTTGTCGTCATGTGTGCTGCGGTGGCTGACTTCCGACCCAAGCACTACGTGTCCACCAAGATCAAGAAGACGCACGCCGACGACGGTTCCGATCAATCGGCTCCGACCATCGAGTTGGTCCGCAACCCGGATATTCTGGCTGGGCTCGTGCATCGCCGCGGTAGCGCCTCGTCACCGCTCATCGTCGGCTTCGCTGCCGAGACCGGCGACGACTCCGGCACGGTGCTTGATTTGGCCCAGGCCAAGTTGATGCGCAAGGGATGTGACCTGCTCGTGGCCAATGAGGTGGGCGTCGACCAGACCTTCGGCAAGGACACGAACACCGTTCACGTCCTGTTTCGGGACGGCCGCCCAGAGGTCACGGCAGGGCCGGCGTCGAAGGTGCAGATTGCCCACGTCGTCTGGGACGGCATTCGGACGATGCTGTCGAGTGCGCACTAGACTGAGTCGATCAGTCCACGCACACCTCGACTGACGCCGTCCTGAAATCCCATCCGTTGGAGTCGCGAGTGTCCGCCCGCTTGTTCACGTCCGAGTCGGTCACCGAGGGGCACCCGGACAAGATCTGCGACCAAATCAGCGACGCCATCCTCGACGCGATCCTGGACCAGCACCCGAAGTCTCGGGTCGCGGTCGAGACGCTCGTGACCACGGGCCTGGTCCACGTTGCGGGGGAAGTCACCACCGAGGCCTACGTCGAGATTCCCTCGATCGTCCGGGAGACCGTGCTCGGGATCGGGTACGACTCTTCAACGAAGGGTTTCGACGGCGCGTCCTGTGGGGTTGAGGTGTCGATCGGACAGCAGAGCCCGGACATCGCTCGCGGAGTCGACACGGCATACGAGAACCGGGTGGGGGACGGCTCCCTCGACAGTTTTGACAAGCAGGGAGCCGGCGACCAAGGGCTGATGTTCGGTTATGCCTGTGACGACACGGCGGAGTTCATGCCGCTGCCGATCCATCTGGCGCACCGCCTGGCCGAACGGCTCACTGCGGTTCGCAAGAACCACGAACTGCCCTATCTGCGACCCGACGGGAAGACCCAGGTCACTATCGCCTACGACGGCGACCGCGCCGTGCGTCTGGACACAGTCGTGTTGTCGACCCAACACGCCGCGGACGTGTCTATCGAAGGGCTCCTGACTCCCGACATCGTCAGCCATGTGATCGAACCGGTGCTGGCCGAGTTGCAGGAGTCCGGCAGTGACGTCGATGTGTCGGGGTATCGAGCGCTGATCAACCCCACCGGCCGGTTCGAGGTCGGCGGCCCGATGGGTGATGCAGGCCTCACGGGCCGCAAGATCATCGTCGACACCTACGGTGGGATGGCTCGGCACGGGGGAGGGGCATTCTCCGGGAAGGACCCTTCGAAGGTGGACCGCTCGGCGGCATACGCCACGCGTTGGGTAGCCAAGAACGTTGTCGCCGCCGGGCTGGCGCGCCGCTGCGAAGTCCAGGTGGCCTACGCGATCGGCGCAGCGCACCCGGTAGGCCTGTATGTCGAGACCTTTGGCACTGAGCAGGTCGCGGTCGAGTCGATCCAGCGCGCGATCTCGCGGGTCTTCGACCTGCGGCCGGCGGCGATCATCGACCACCTGGATCTGCTGCGTCCGATCTACCGACGGACCGCGGCATACGGGCACTTCGGGCGCACCGATCAGTCGGGTGGGTTTACCTGGGAGCGGACTGACCGCGTCGAAGCACTTCAGGTCGCCGTGCGCGGCTGAGGACTTCCAGCGTCTTTTTGTTTGTGGAGAGAACAAAACACGCTCTGGCGCGGTAGGGTCGGCCGCATGAACGCTCCTGCGCGCCGTGATGACCTCGCCTCGCCGGTCCTGTTGCGCTCGCGGGGGACCGCTCGCCCGGCCCGTCAGTCATCGCTTCGCGAGCACAACCTCTCGCTCGTCCTTCGGCATATTGTCGACGCTCCGACGCCGATGACCCGAGCGCGGCTGGCCAAAGCGGTCGGGCTGACCCGCCCAGCTGTTTCGGACCTGGTCGATCGCCTCATCGGGGCGAGGCTGGTCGTCGAAGCGGCTCCGGAGGCGGTCGACCGGGCCGGACGCCCCGGAGTCCCGCTGCTGCCCGCCCCGGGCTCGTTCGTCGGCGTCGGCCTCTCCGTCGGGGTGGACCACATTGGGGTCCGGGGGGTTGATCTTTCCGGGGCCGTGGTCAGCGAGCGGATCGTCGAGGGAGACTTCCGGGCCAGCGAACCCGAGGCCATCTTGACGCGACTGGTCACGCTCGCCGACGCGGTGGTTGGTCAAGCCGACGCCATGCGGGCCACGGTCGTCGGTCTGTGCCTGTCGGTGCCCGGGCTGACAAACCACGGCAGTGGCGTGGTGCGTTACGCGCCTAACCTCGTGTGGCAGGACGTCGATGCGATCGCTGCCCTTCGCGCCAGCCCGCGACTGCGCGAGGTGCCGATCAGTGTGGGCAACGACGCCGACTTGGCCGCTCGGGCCGAGTCGAGGTGGCGTTCCCGCGCCGAGGGAGGTTCCCGGTTGGACCAGAACTTCCTCTTCGTCAGCGGCGAGGTTGGCATCGGCGGGGCGATTGTCAACGCCGGGGAACTGGTCGCCGGACTGCATGGATGGAGCGGCGAGATCGGGCATTCCGCCGTCGATCCGGGCGGTCCGCCATGCCGGTGTGGCTCACGGGGCTGTCTTGAGCAGTATGCCGGCAAGGACGCGTTGCTCCGGCGGGCGGGGCTGGCAGCTGGGTCGTCGGTCGAGCAGGTTCACCAGTTGGCTCAGCAGGGGGATTCCGAAGCGACTGCCGCACTGACCGAGGCCGCCCAGGCATTGGGCTTGGTGGCTGCCTCGGCACTGAACCTGCTCGACCTGGACGTCGTCGTCCTGGGTGGCTGGTATGCCCGGCTCTTTGATGCGCTGCGCCCCACCGTTGCCGAGATCTTGCATGCGCGAGTGCTCGCGGCTCGCTGGTTCCCGGTCCGATTGGAGGCGGCGGTCGGCGGTGACTACTCAGACCTCAGCGGAGCCGCGATGCAGGGCGTTGATGCCGTGGTCGCCAATCCAACAGCGTGGCTGGGGACCGGCTAGGACGACTGTCCCCAAGCGCGAGCGCCTGTGCGCCTGTGCGCCTGTGCGCCGCGACGCGGAGGGGTGGTTCGGGGCAGGGGGTCGTCCGGGGCAGGGCCGTCCGGGGCAGGGCGGTCCGGGCAGGGGCGGCCAGCGCAAGCGGTTACCTAATCGTTACCGCCTGGCCACGAGATGTCCTTGACGGCGCGGAGCTCGGGGAATATGTTGGGTCATATAACAAATACCGGTTCACACAGCGAGCCACGCTCAAGCGAACCGGGCTCGTGCCGCCTGAGCGGCGGTCGGTCTGTGGTCATCGACGGAGGGAAGGAGGCAACTGGTGTCAGACGTCATCCTTGAGATGCGCAACATCACCAAGGAGTTCCCTGGGGTCAAGGCCCTAGAGAACGTGTCGATGGTGGTCCGCCGAGGTGAGGTGCACGCCATCTGCGGCGAGAACGGTGCTGGCAAGTCGACCCTGATGAAAGTCCTGTCCGGGGTGTGGCCGCACGGCAGTTACACCGGCGAGATCGTCTACGACGGTAAGCCGGTCGAGTTCAAGAACATCCGGCAGTCCGAGCACGCCGGGATCGTCATCATTCACCAGGAGCTGGCGCTCATCCCCGAGCTGAGCATCGCCGAGAACATCTTCCTTGGCAACGAGCACGTGAAGAACGGGTTCATCGACTGGGTGGAGACCAACCGCAAAGCTCGTGAGTTGCTCAAACACGTGGGCCTCAACGACGAGCCGCAGACGGCCATCAAGAACATCGGTGTCGGCAAGCAGCAACTCGTGGAGATCGCCAAAGCCCTCAACAAGGATGTCCGACTGCTCATCCTCGACGAGCCGACCGCGGCGCTCAACGAAGAGGATTCCCAACACCTGCTCGGGTTGATCGACGAGCTGCGCCGCAAGGGCATCACGTGCA
Source organism: Dermatophilaceae bacterium (assembly GCA_044220725.1). Lineage (GTDB taxonomy): Bacteria > Actinomycetota > Actinomycetes > Actinomycetales > Dermatophilaceae > Phosphoribacter. The sequence goes on along the minus strand of JBGAQN010000014.1, from coordinate 23,585 downwards.
TCATCATCAGCCACAAGCTCAACGAGATCGAGCAGATCGCCGACTCGATCACCATCATCCGCGATGGCCAGTCCGTCGAGACTCTCGACGTCAAGGGCGACGCCGTCGACGAAGACCGGATCATCCGGGGGATGGTCGGCCGGGAGATGAGCTCTCGCTTCCCCGACTACACGCCCTCGATCGGCAAGACGTTGCTGGAAGTGCGCAACTGGAATGTCGAAAGCCCCGTCATCCCCGGGCGGATGGTCTGCAAGAATTCGAATTTCGTCGTGCGGCGCGGTGAGATCGTCGGCTTTGCCGGCCTCATGGGAGCCGGTCGGACCGAACTGATGCGCTCGATCTTCGGACGCTCCTACGGCATCTTCCGCTCCGGCGAGTTGTTCCTGGACGGCACGCCGTTGGAATTGCGAAACGTGTCCGACGCCATCGACGCCGGCATCGGCTACGTCACTGAGGACCGCAAGGTGCTCGGCCTCAACCTCTTGGACGACATCAAGACGACGACGGTCGCAGCCAAGCTCAAGAAGATCTCCACGCGATCTGTCGTTGATCGTCGTGCGGAGTTCGAGGCTGCCGAGGGCTACCGAGTCTCGCTGCGGACCAAGACCCCGACGGTGAACGAGGGGGTGGGCAAACTGTCCGGCGGCAACCAGCAGAAGGTCGTCTTGGCTAAGTGGTTGTTCACCGACCCCGAGGTGCTGATCCTCGACGAGCCGACCCGAGGAATCGATGTCGGCGCCAAGTACGAGATCTACGGCATCATCCAGGATCTCGCCAGGAGCGGCAAGGCCGTCGTCGTTGTCTCCTCGGAGTTGCCTGAATTGCTCGGCTTGTCCGACCGGATCTACACGATCTGCGAGGGGGCGATCACCGGGTGCCTGGCCAAGGGCGAGGCCACCCAAGAGAGCCTCATGAAGTTGATGACCACCCTGTCCGAACGCTCCGCCGCCGCGTCAGCCTGACCTCAAGGACCATCGATGAAGAAACTGAAGGACATCTTCGGCGGAGATACCCGCCAGTTCGGCATGATCTTCGCGCTCGTCGCGCTCATCGTGCTGTTCCAAATCATGACCAACGGGCTGGTGCTCAAGCCCGAGAACGTCATCAATATCTTCAACGGCAACTCCTACATCCTGGTCATGGCGATCGGTATGGTGCTGGTCATCATCGCCGGTCACATCGACCTGTCGGTCGGGTCGATCGCAGCTGCCGTGGGGATCGTTGTCGCCCTACTCATGCGCGACACGGGGATGCACTGGGTCCTGGCCGTGCTCGTCGGTCTCGCCGTCGGAGCGCTCATCGGCGCCTGGCAAGGCTTCTGGGTGGCTTACGTCGGTATCCCGGCCTTCATTGTGACCCTCTCGGGCATGATGGTCTTCCGCGGCCTCAACCAACTCATCGGCAAGTCCAACACGATCCCGGTCGGTGAGGACTTCCAGGTCATCGGGGCTGGCTACCTTCCCGAGGTAGGTCCGAACACCGGATACAACAACCTCACTGTGCTGCTCGGGCTCGTCCTGGTGGCAGCGGTGGTCTTCGGAGCCGTCCGCACTCGCCGCAACCAGGTGAAGATCGGCGCGGCGACCGGCTCAGCAACCTCGATGTGGATCCGCACTGGCCTCATCAGCGCCGCCATCTTGGCCGTCGCACTGCTCATGGCCTCCGGTCGACGGGGAACGTCCTTCCCCGTCTCGGGGCTCATCTTGGGCGCGCTCGTGCTCATCTATGGGTTCATCTCGACCCGGACCATCATCGGCCGACACGTCTACGCCGTCGGTGGCAACCGACACGCGGCCGAGCTGTCCGGCGTGCGCAGCAAGCGGGTCAACTTCCTTGTCATGATGAACATGTCTATCCTCGCCGCCTTGGCCGGCATGATGTTCGTCGCCCGATCCAACGCCTCCGGTCCGTTTGACGGAGTCGGCTGGGAGCTGGACGCTATCGCGGCCGTGTTCATCGGTGGGGCGGCCGTCACGGGTGGTGTCGGCACGGTCATCGGCTCCATCGTCGGGGGCCTGGTCATGGCCGTACTCAACAATGGCCTGCAACTGCTGGGCGTTGGTGCCGACCTCACCCAGATCATCAAGGGCCTTGTGCTGCTCGCGGCGGTGGCCTTCGACGTCTACAACAAGATGCAGGGCAAGCCGTCCATCATCGGTTTGCTGATGCGAGGGTCCAAGCGGGCCACTCCGGTCGATGCTAAGCCCACCACCCCCGCGGGCAACTAGCTCTCCTGCCGCTCACCAGATCAGCTTTGCTGTCGAGTAAGTCTCATCCAACAAGAGAGAGAAGCAGAATGCGCACACCCATCAAGTCCCTGTTGGCGGTCACCGCGGTTGCCGCCCTGGCACTCACCGGCTGTGGCCGGTCAGACGCCGGCTCCACCACCCCAACCACCGGTGGGTCCACCGGTGCTGCCGCCGGAGCCGGAACCCTGGTCGGGGTGGCCCTGCCCCAGAAGACGTCGGAGAACTGGGTGCTCGCCGAGCAGCTGTTCAAGGATGGCTTGACGGCCGCTGGTTTCAAGGCGGATGTCCAGTTCGCCAATGGCGGGGTCTCCGAGCAGCAGAACCAGATCCAGTCGATGGTGACCAAGGGTGCCAAGGTCATCGTCGTCGGCGCGATCGACGGCTCGCAGTTGGGCACTCAGCTCAAGGCCGCCAAGGACGCCGGCGCGACGGTCATCGCGTACGACCGGCTCGTGAAGAACACGGCTGCCGTTGACTACTACGTGGCCTACGACAACTTCAAAGTCGGCGTGTTGCAGGGCACGGCTCTGCTTGAAGGCATGAAGGCCAAGAAGCCCAACGGCCCCTACAACATCGAGCTCTTCGCGGGTTCGCCCGACGACGCCAACGCCCAGGTGTTCTTCGACGGCGCCATGAGCGTCCTCACGCCGAAGATCGCCGATGGCACCCTCAAGGTGGTCTCCGGTCAGAAGGACTTCGCCCAGGTCGTCACCCAGGGTTGGAAGGCCGAGAACGCCCAGAAGCGGATGGACACCCTGTTGTCGGCCAACTACTCGGCCACCGAACTCGACGGCGTTCTGTCCCCGAACGACACCCTGGCTCGCGCCATCCTCACCTCGGTGAAGGCAACCGGCAAGGCCAACCCGGTGGTCACGGGTCAGGACTCTGAGGTCGAGTCGGTCAAGTCGATCATGGAGGGCGTGCAGTACTCCACGATCAACAAGGACACCCGCAACCTCGTCAAGGCCACCATCGAGATGGTCCAGGCCATCAGCAAGGGCGGCAAGCCCACGGTGAACGACGAGAAGTCCTACAACAACGGCGTCAAGGTCGTGCCGGCCAACTTGTTGGCCCCGGTTATCGTCACCAAGGCGAACGCCAAGGAGGCCTACGCCAACGACCCGACCCTCTCGCAGCTCACCAAGTGACCCGTGCTGAGGTGAACGTCAGGTAATGGCCGGTGGGTCCAGGGTTCGCAAGGAGCCCTGGACCCACTGGCTTCCCCGCACCGCCGCCAAGGAGACTCGATGAACGTCAGCCTTCCTGCTGCGCAAGCACAGCGCCTGGACCAGCACGCCACCAGCCTTGCAGGGCTCGTCGCCAACGCCGCCCACCCCGACGGCGGCTTCGGCTGGCTCGGCCCGGACAACCGGGTCGTCCTGGACCGTCCGGTCGAAACGTGGATCACCTGTCGGATGACTCACGTGGCCGCCTTGGAAGTGATGCGCAAGGGCAGCGCCGCCGAGCACCTGCGCCCCCTGCTCGACATCGGGTATGCCGCCCTCACCGGTCGGCTTCGCGATCACGACCACCGTGGCTGGTTGCCAGCGGTCGGTGGCACCGAGCCACAGCCCACCGACAAGGTGGCCTACGCCCACGCCTTCGTCATCCTGGCCGCGGCCAGCCTCACCGCAGCCGGCCACCCGGGCGGCCGGGACCTGCTCGATGAAGCCCTCGACGTCTTCGACACCTACTTCTGGGATGAGGCGACCGGCCTGGCCCGCGAGCAGTACGACCGGGCCTGGTCTCGCTGCGAGGACTACCGCGGCGTTAACGCCAACATGCACACCGTCGAGGCGATGCTCGCGGCCGGCGAAGTCTTGGGTGAGCCCCGCTACATCGACCGAGCCCTGCGGATCGTCCGCCGAGTCGTCGACGACTTCGCTCGCAGCAACGAGTGGCGTCTCCCGGAGCATTTCGACGCCCAATGGAACGTCCTGCCCGACTACAACCGGGACCGCCCGGCCGATCAGTTCCGGCCCTACGGGGTGACCATCGGACACGTCCTTGAGTGGTCGCGCCTGGCCTTGAACGCGCGGCATACTCTCGGCGCGGCCGCAGCCGACGAGAACTGGCGTTTCCTGCTCGATGACGCGGCCGGGTTGTTCGAGTCCGCGATCAGTCGCGGCTGGGACGTCGACGGTGCCGAAGGGCTGGTCTACACCACCGACTTCGACGACGTCCCCATCGTGCGGGAGCGCCTGCACTGGGTGGTGTGTGAGGGCATCGCGGCCGCGTGGGCGCTGCACGAGGTCACCGGCGCGCCCGGCCCGCGCGAGTGGTTCGACCGACTCTGGGCGTATGCCGATCGCTACCTGCTCGACACCGAGCAGGGCGGGTGGCGGCACGAGCTGTCCCCGACCAACCAGCCCTCGGACGCCATCTGGTGGGGCAAACCCGATCTCTACCACGCCTACCAGTGCGCGCTCGTCCCGCTGCTGCCGGGCATGGTGTCTTTCGCGGGAGCCTGCCGACCACGAGGCTGACCGACCGAGGGCGCCGACGGCCCGGCGCCTGTCCCCGGCCGCGGCTAGGGTGCGAGCATGCCGATCGACGAGCCCCGCCGCCCCATGCCGGTGGCTGCCGTCGTCGTGGACAGCGGGCTCGCGCACCTGGACCGGCTGTTCGAGTATGCCGTTCCGCCAGACCTCGACGAGACCGTCCAGCCCGGGGTGCGGGTCCGGGTCCGGTTCGCCGGGCGAGACCTGGACGCCTTCGTCGTCGAACGCCGATCTGCGCCCGAGCACGCCGGTCGGCTCACCGACATCCGCAGGGTGGTCAGTCCCGAGCCGGTGCTGACGCCCGAACTGCTCGCGACCGCTCGGGCGGTGGCCGAAGCGGCCGGCGGGGTGCTCGGCGACGTGCTGCGGCTTGCCATTCCCAAGCGCCATGCCGCTGCCGAACGAGCGCTGGCCAGCCAGTCGCCGGACGACTCGCCGAGCCCCGGTGCCGCACTGGAGATGGGGCCGTGGGCGGCATACCCGGCGGGGGAGGCGTTCTTGCGGCGGTTGAGCCGCGGGGACGCACCTGCTGCGGCCTGGCTCGCGCTGCCGGGGCGCACCCCTGCACAGGACTGGCCGACGGCCATGGTGTATGCCGCGGCCGCGGCGCACGCAGCAGGGCGTGGGGCGCTGCTGGTGGTCCCCGATGCCCGCGATGTCCAGCGCCTCGACGCGGCGCTCGTCCAGGTGCTTGGGCGGCGGCGGCATGTGACGTTGACGGCCAACCAGGGGCCGCAGGCCCGCTATACCGCCTGGCTCAAGGTCCTGCGCGGCCATGTCGATGTCGTCGTGGGCACCCGGGCGGCAGCCTATGCCCCGGTGCGCAACCTCGGGTTGGTGGCGTGGTGGGACGACGGTGACGACCTGCACGAGGAGCCACGCGCGCCTTACGCCCACGTCCGGGACGTGCTGGCGGTGCGGGCCAGGGCCACCGGTGCGGCGATGCTCGTCGGCGGCTTCTCCCGGTCGGTCCCGATCCAGGACTGGATCACCCAGGGCCGGCTCGTCGACCTGCACCCGACGCCCGACTCGATCCGAGCCGCGGTGCCGCGAGTGCGGGTCGTAGGGGAGGGCGTGGACGTAGGCCGGGAGGGTGCGGCGGCTCAGGCCCAGTTGCCGCCGACCGCGTGGCGGGTGGCCAAGGCTGCGCTGGAGAAGGGCCCGGTCCTGGTCCAAGTGCCGCGACGAGGTTATCGACCGAGCCTGCGCTGCCAGACCTGCCGCGAGCCAGTCCGCTGTGGCCGCTGTCATGGCCCGATGGGTCAGGCCGATGGTGCATCGACCGTCGAATGCCGTTGGTGTGGTTGGACGTTCGGCCCTGCAGGATTCGAGTGTCCCCACTGTCAGGGCCAACTGCTGCGGTCCGCAGTGGTGGGGTCTCGGCGGACGGCGGAGGAGCTCGGGAGGGCGTTTCCTGGCGTGCCGGTCCTCACCTCCGGGGGTGACCATGTCCTGAGCACGGTAGGCGCCGAACCCGCGGTGATCGTTGCCACCCCGGGGGCTGAGCCAGTCGCCGACGGTGGGTATGCCGCGTGCCTCCTGCTCGACGCATGGGCCCTGCTGGACCGGCCGGAGCTGGATGCCGCCCCTGAGGCGTTGCGCCGCTGGCTGGCTGCCGCTGCGTTGACCCGGCCCGGCAGTGAGGGCGGCCAGGTCGTCCTGGCCGGGGTCCCCGATGGCCCGGCCCTATCGGCCGTCGAGGCGTTGGCACGGTGGGACCCGGTCTGGTTGGCCGGCCGCGAGTTGGGGGAGCGTCATCAGCTGCGGCTGCCACCCACGGTGGCCATCGCGCAGATCGTCGGTCCACGCGCCGCCGTGACGGAGGCCGCCGATGCGGTGGTCGCCACCCTGGAGACCTCCCTCACCCCGCACGACCGATTGGGCCCGCTGACCGCGGACCCGGATTCGGTGCAGGTCCTGGTCCGGGTGCCTCGCGACCGGTCAGCGGCGCTCGCCACCGGAGTGCGAGCCGTGCGTGCCACCCGCAGCGCTCGCAAGGAGCCGGTTGTCGGGGTGCGGATGGGGTGGACCGGAGCCCGTGGGTGACGTCGCGGCGAAACTCGGGTGCGGGTCCCTCCTGCCGGCGGCATACTCGCGGGCAGCGCCGCCCGCTGCGCAGGGGACGCGCTGGACCGCACCTGCACCGACGATGGGACCACGATGAAGCTGACCGAGGCCGTCGTCGCGCTGCGTGAGCCGCGGTTCGCGTGGTACTTCGCGGCGCGGACAACGACCACCATCGGGTCGGCGATGACGACGGTCGCCTTGGCCTTCGCCGTCCTGCACATCTCCAACGACCCGGGCGCACTCGCGCAGGTCCTCGCCGCGCACATGACGACGATGGTGATCTTCCTGCTGCTCGGCGGGGTGGTGGCGGACCGCTATTCGCGGACGGTCATCATGCAGACCTCGCACGCCTTGACCTTCATCACCCAGGGGATGGCGGCATACCTGGTGCTGACCGGCAGCGCGCAGATCTGGCATCTGGTGGTGCTAGAGGCACTGAACGGGGCAGTGTCGGCGTTCGGTATGCCGGCCATGATGGGCGTGGTGCCTCTCGTCGTGAGCCCGGAGAAGATCCAGCAGGCCAACGCCCTTCTGTCGTTCGTCCGCAGTTCGATCACGATCATCGGGCCGGCGGTGGCCGGGGCTCTGGTCGTCGGCGCAGGTCCGGGTTGGGCGCTGCTCGTCGACTCGGTGATGTTCCTCGTCGCCATCCCCATGCTCATGCGGGTCGGGCTGCCTGGCCGGGGCCGCGGCGGCGTGGCGGGTGGGTCGTCGATGATCGCGGACCTGCGCGAAGGCTGGGGGGAGTTCACCGCCCGAACGTGGGTCTGGCTCATCGTCGCCGTGTTCGGCGTGCTCAACGCCATCCATGTGGGCGCGATCAGCGTGCTCGGGCCGGTGGTCGCCAAGGCGACGTCCGTGGGTGAGCAAGGGTGGGGTTGGGCCCTGTCGGCCGAAGCGGCTGGCACCGTGCTCATGACCGTCGTGCTGCTGAGAACCCACCTGGCTCGGCCCCTCCTGGTGGGGATGGCCGGGGTCTCATTGCTCGCAGTGCCCATGGCGGTGCTGGGTATGGCCCCGCGGACCGACCTGCTCATCGCCGCGTTCTTGCTGGCTGGGGCCGGCGTGGAGGTGTTCGGGGTGGCGTGGAATACCTCGCTCCACCAGCACATCCCCGAGTCAGTGCTGTCGCGGGTGAGCAGCTATGACGCCCTCGGGTCGTTCGTCGCCATGCCGTTGGGGGCGTTGGCCTACGGCTGGTTGGCGACGGCGTTCGACCGGCGCTCCGTCCTGCTCGTCAGTGCCGTCCTGTATGCCGTCCTCAGCCTCGCCACGCTCGGCGCCCCGTCGGTGCGGGGTCTGCGCCAGGTCACCGACCCCGCGTCGCCCGCCGGATCAGGGGAGGCGCCCCACTAGACTCGGGTTTTCCGTGACATCGGCGGCAAGGCTGGGGCAGGCCTCCCGCCAGGTCACCTGCCACCTGAAGGAATAGCATTGTCGGTCAAGGAGATTCGCCTGTTTGGCGACCCGATCCTGCGGACTCCCGCGGATCCGGTCGTCGACTTCGACCGTGAGTTGCGCCAACTGGTCAAGGACCTGGCCGACACGATGCTGGATGCCCCCGGTGCCGGGCTGGCGGCCCCCCAAATCGGGGTCGGGCTCCGGGTGTTCACCTACTACGTCGACGGGGTGCTCGGCCATCTGATCAACCCGAGCCTCGTCCTGTCCGAGGAGCTTCAGGAGGGTGAGGAGGGCTGCCTCTCCTTCCCTGGCCTGAAGTACCCCACCCCTCGTGCGCTTCGGGTCGTCGCGACCGGCCAGGACGAGCACGGCGAACCCGTCCGGTTGGAGGGGTCCGAGGTGCTCGCCCGCGCCGTGCAGCACGAGACCGACCACCTGGACGGCATCCTGTTCATCGACCGGATGGACTCGGCCCAGCGCAAGGTCGCCATGAAGGCGATCCGCGAGGCGCAGTGGTCCGGGGCCCAGGCGCCGACCGTCCGAGTCAGCCCGCACGCCACCTTCGGTAAAGGAATGTGAGTCCCATGCGCTTGGTCTTTGCCGGAACCCCGCAGGTTGCGATCCCCAGCCTCGACGCCCTGGTCGCGTCGAGCCACGAGGTGGTCGGCGTGATCACCCGCCCCGACGCGCCGGCCGGCCGCGGCCGGACCCTCGTGCCGTCGCCGGTGCGCGTGCGGGCGCAGGAGCACGGCATACCGGTGCTCACTCCCCGGACCCCACGTGACCCGGAGTTCCAGGCGCAGCTGCGTGCGCTGGCGCCGGACTGCGCCCCGGTCGTCGCCTACGGTGCGCTCGTGCCGCGGACCGCCCTGGACATCCCCCGACATGGGTGGGTCAACCTGCACTTCTCGCTGCTACCCGCGTGGCGCGGCGCCGCCCCCGTGCAGCATGCGATCAGGTCGGGGGACGAAGTGACCGGGGCGACGACCTTCCTGCTCGAAGAGGGGTTGGACACCGGTCCGATCTACGGCGTGATGACCGAGACCATCCGACCGACCGACACGAGTGGTGACCTGCTCGGGCGTCTGGCCCTGGCCGGTGCGGGGTTGCTCGTGGCCACCATCGACGGAATCGAGTCGGGGGACCTTGTCGCCAAGACGCAACCGGCCGAAGGGATTTCGCACGCTCCCAAGGTCGAGGTCGACGACGCTCGGGTCGACTGGACGACGCCCGCCCTGGCCATCGACCGGCTGATCCGCTCGTGCACTCCGGCGCCGGGGGCGTGGACCACCTTCCGTGGCGAGCGGGTCAAGCTCGCGCCGGTGACGCCCGTCGCTGCCGAGAGCGTCTCCGCGCCGCTGGCTCCCGGTGAGCTCCTGGTCACCAAGGCCGCCCTGTATGCCGGCACGGCCACCTCCCCGGTGCGCCTGGGCCTAGTCCGCGCGCACGGGAAGAAGGAGATGGCGGCCGCCGACTGGGCCCGAGGCGTGCGGATCGAGCCGGGGGAGCGGTTGGGCGAGGATGCCTGAGTCCGGCCCTCGGCCCCGATCGGGGTCGGCCCAACGGTCGCGGCAGCGGCCGGCGGAGCGGGCCCGGGTTGCGGATCCGGCGCGGCGGGCGGCAAACACGGTGCTGCGAGCCGTCGCGGACGGCGCGTATGCCAACCTCGAACTCCCCGCGGTGCTGCGCGCGGGGCGCCTCGCCGGTCGGGATGCAGGGTTCGCCACGGAGTTGACCTACGGGACATTGCGGTTGCGGGGGAGGTATGACCCCATCATCGAGATCGCGGCCGGGCGGGGACTCGCGGCCATCGATGGCAACGTGCTGGACACCCTCCGGTTGGGATGCCATCAGCTCCTGGGGATGCGTGTCCCCTCACATGCCGCTGTTGCCGAGACCGTGGCGCTGGCGCGTCAGGTGAACGGGGCCGGCGCGGCCGGTTTCGTCAACGCCGTGCTGCGGCGAGTGAGTGAGCGGTCGCTGCAGGAGTGGTTGGAGGCTGTTGCGCCAGACTCGCTGGAGGCGGTGGCTCGGCTCGGGGTGCGCGAGTCGCACCCTGCGTGGATCGTCAAGGCACTGCGTGAGGCGCTGCTCGGGCATGGCCGTTCGACGCGGGACAGCGTCGAGGGCGACGTGGCGACGCTGCTGGCCGCGGACAACGAGCCAGCGGCGCTGTCGTTGGTCGCCCGACCTGGGCTGTCATCGGTGGCCGACCTCACGTCGGCCGGGGCCACGCTGGGTCGCTGGGCGGCCACCGCTGCAACGTGGCCGAGTGGGGACCCGGGCGCCATCAGTGCGGTCCGCGACGGCCGGGCGGCTGTGCAGGACGAGGGGTCGCAATTGGTGGCGCTCGCGCTGGCACGGGTCCCGGTCGTAGCCAGCGATGGGGTGCAGGTGCTGAGCAGCGACGAGGGGTCCGTCGCGGGCGGGGACCCGCCGCAACGATGGCTCGATCTGTGCGCCGGCCCCGGTGGCAAGGCCGGGTTGCTGGCTGCCCTCGCTCTGGAACAGGGCGCATCCTTGGTCGCCAACGAGGTGAGCGAGCACCGAGCCGAGTTGGTGCGGCATACCCTCCGCCCAGCCATTGCCCTAGGGCGCGCGGGACAGATCCAGGTGCGAGTCGGGGATGGGCGCGAGGTCGGGGACCTGGAGCCCGCGGCATACGACAAGGTGCTCGTCGACGCTCCGTGCACGGGCCTAGGGGCGTTGCGTCGGCGGCCGGAAGCCCGCTGGCGGCGGACGCCTGATGACCTCACTGTGCTCAGCAAACTCCAGCGGGAGTTGTTGACCAGTGCGCTGAATGCCACCCGCGTCGGAGGGGTGGTCGCCTACGTCACCTGCAGCCCGCACCTGTCCGAAACGGTGTTCGCGGTCCGCGACGTCATCAAGAAGCGTTCCGACGTCGAGGTGCTCGACGCGGCAGAGTCGTTGCGCGACAAGGACGGTCACGCTTTGCCGGGCGCCGCAAGTGGGAGCTTTGCGCAGCTCTGGCCGGATCTGCACGGCACCGACGGGATGTTCCTTGCGTTGCTGCGCAAGGTCGCGCCGACCCCGTCCTAGGGTGGGGGCGTGCAGATCTCGCCGAGCATCCTGTCCGCCGACTTCGCCAATCTGGCGGCCGAGCTGGAGTCGGTGAGCAATGCCGACTGGGCTCATGTCGATGTCATGGACAACCACTTCGTGCCCAATCTCACCCTCGGTCTGCCGGTCGTCGAGGCGTTGCTGCGGGTCAGCCCGCTGCCCATCGACTGTCACCTGATGATCGCCGACCCGGACCGGTGGGCACCGGCTTATGCGGAGGCGGGCGCCGGGTCGGTCACCTTCCACGTGGAGGCCGCGGCCGACCCGCAGCGCCTGGCGCGGGCCCTGCGCTCGGCCGGCGCACGGGCCGGGATGGCGCTGAAGCCGGCCACGCCCTGGGCGCCCTATGAGGAGCTGCTGCCCGAGCTGGACATGGTCCTCGTCATGACGGTCGAGCCAGGGTTCGGGGGCCAGTCGTTCATGGCCGACCAGTTGCCGAAGGTCCGCGCGGTCCGTGAATCGGTCCGCCGACACGGCGGGCAGGTGTGGATCCAGGTCGACGGGGGCGTGAGCGCCTCGACCATCGAGGCGTGCGCCGAGGCCGGAGCTGACGTCTTCGTCGCCGGATCGGCCGTTTTCGGGCCGGAGGATGCGGCGGCGGCCGTGGAGCAGTTGCGCAGCCTCGTCAGGCGGCATCCGCACTGACCGAACTCCGTTCGGCTGCGTGTCCTGGCTCGTCCACCGGTTCTCCTCTCGGCGAGTTGGCCGTCGTGGCCAGATGCCGTCGAGAGCCGGCGAAGACGACGGTGCGTTGGACGCCGTAGGAGAGGACGAACAAGGTCACCTCCGTGACGATCTTGGCGATGACCGTCGAAGCGGTGGCGGCGACGAGAGCCTGCATGAGCAGCACGTTCGTGCCGAGGATGACCGCCGCGAGGGCGGCATACCGGGGCAGAGACGTGCGGGTGCTCGCGATCCCGTCGGCGGCGAAGACGAATCGGCGGTTGACGGTGTAGTTGACGCTCGCGCTGACCAATCGGGCCAGCACCACCGAGCCTACGAGGTGACCCGTGAGCCACAACGCGATGGCGAGGACTAGGACGTCGACCGTGAAGCCCAGGAGTGACGAAGCGGCGAACGCGGCCAGTTGCCGGTAGATGAGGGCCGAGTCGCGGACCGGGCGGAAGTGCGAGGACGCATTGTCGTCGAGGTAGATCGTCTCGATGTCGACCTGGACGGTGCTACGACGCTCGCGGGCGGCTGCCAGGAGGGTGCGCAACTCGTAGTCGAACCGGTCGCCGGGGATGTCCAGCAGCCAGGGGAGCACCCGGGCGGGGTAGCCCCGCAACCCGGTTTGAGTGTCGATGATCGGCACCCCGGTCGCGAGCGCGAACAGCCGGCGGGTGAGGACGTTGCCGATCCGGCTGCGCATCGGCACCCGACCGGTGAACCGGCGGACACCGAGAACGACATCGGGACCTTCGGCGATGGCGTCGGCGACGCGCAGAATGTCGGCGGGGGCGTGCTGTCCGTCAGAGTCGGCGCAGACGAGGGGTTCCCCGGACCAGGTCGCCAGGGCGTGGGCGAAGCCGGTCTTGAGCGCAGCGCCTTTGCCCCGGTTCACCTCGTGGGTGACGACGGTGGCTCCGAGGGCTATAACGGCGGCGAAGTGGGCGGCATACGCCGGGCCGCTGCCGTCATCGACCACGAGGACTCGTAGGCCTGGGACGGCGCGCAGGGATCCGACAAGGGTGACCAGTCGAGTGTCCGGCTCATAGGACGGGATGAGGACGATCATCGTGCTCACCTAGCCGGCCACGTAGATGATGTCGGAGGTTCCGCGTTCGCTGCTCTTGCCCAGCGGGTTGTTCACCAGCGCCCCGTTGAACACCATGGTCGAGGAGCCGCCCCCGTCGAGGTTGTAGGCAACCTGCGCCCCGAGGTCGGTGAAGATGGTGGCGAACTCGCTCATCGTCACGCCCCGGGAATAACCGCTCGAGCGCCCGTCGACGACGACAAAGACGTAGTGATTGGCGGAGATCATGCCGATGCCGGTGCGAGGCTGCTGGCCCTGGACGGAGTGATTGCCGAAGTTCGTGTCGATCTCGACCTGGTCGATCCCCGAGATGACCTTTGCGTCGGTGACCAGGCCCGGGCCGAAGCTCAGGGTGTTCCACACGCCGTCCTTGACCAATTGGGCGGCGGTCGTTGTGGTCTCGTCGTAGAGCCGCATCGTCCCGTCCTGGTACATCGCCAGGCCCTGGCGGGCGCCGCTGTCGCGGAAGATGACCCCGTTGCGGATGACGATGCCGGTCGTGCGGAAGCCGTAGTAGTCCCCGTTGATGGCCAGCACCGCGCCTGCCTGGTCGGCGATCTGGGACGTCGTCGCGATGATGTTCTTCCCGAACTGGTCGTTGGCAAAGGCCGAGCGCACGATGGTGGCGTCACTGACGACCACGTCCGCGACGTAGTACGTGACCGTGTTGGCGCCCGTGCCGGTGACGTGCTTCGACACGGTGATCTTGGCGGTGTCCGAAGAGTAGGAGGTCGAGGTGACGGTGGTGGCTGTGGCCGCCTGGGCGACCTGGACGATGCTCGCAGGCGTCGCGGCCGAGGCATTGGTGACCTCGACGTGGTCGATCACATAGGTGTCCAAGGCCCAGGCGCTGGCCGAGCCGATGGTGAGCAGGGCGGCCAAGGAACCGCCGATGAGGGCACGCCGACCGATGCGGCGGGGGCTGGTGGAGGTCGTCATGTGGCTAGTGAAGGCGGAGCCCTTGTGCAGAGCCTGTGTCGGACCGAGGTGTTCCACATGTGTCCCAGAATGATTGCAGGACAACGTGTTTGCCGTCGCCGTCCCCACAAAAGGGGTATGCCGCCCGCTCCTCGTGAGCGGGCGGCCTACCCAGGGGTGGTCCTGGACGGCGGAGGTGGGTCAGGGGCGACGCATCCCGCCGCCGCGGCTGGCGACGCCTGCGGTCACCGTGCTGAGCTTGGTGGCGCCGGAGATCGACCCACCCGAGCTGAAGCCCGCCGTCGCGCTGGCGCCGAGCGACCCGCCGGTGTAGATGTCGTAGCTCGTGCCGTTCTTGATCGCCGACGAGGTGAACACGACGGACGCGGTGGTCTTCGTCGTCGTGTAGGACGCGATGACGGTGTCGCCTGACACGATCGAGATCGTCGTGCCGGCCGCGACGGTCTGCGGGAGCGTGGCGGCCAGCCAGCCTTGGGTCGAGGCGCTGCCCGGCGACTCGGCCATTCCTGCGCTGCCGGCCGCGATGAGGGTGCCGCCGGACACCGTGATTCCGCCATTGCTGTCTAGCGCGCCGTTGTTGTTGGCAGTCGGCCCCGACACGACGATGAGGCCGCCGGAGATCTGGGTCTTGCCGTTGCTGTCCAGTCCGTCTCCGTCCGCGTTGACGACCAGGGCGCCTCCGCTGATCCCCAGCAACGAGCCGTTGTCGACCATGCCGCCGCCGCCCGGCCCCTGGTTCTGGCCGGCTGCCCCGGTGGTTACATTGACTCCGTCATCGCTGCTACGGATGGTCGTCGAACCGCCGCTGACGGAGATGTTGGCGCCTTCAATGCCCTCTGTGGATCGCGTGATCGTCACTGTCCCGCCGGAGATCGCCAGATCACCCTCGGCGTGGATGCCGTCGTCGCCGACCGAGATCGACACGATGCCGTCGTGGACCGCGATCCATCCGACCGTGTCATCGGTCTCATTCGTCGACTTGAGGCCGTCCTGGCCGGCGGTGATGGTGATCTTCCCGCCCTGGACGTCGAGGTAGTCCTTGCCGCGGATGCCGTCGTCGACCGCGTCCACCGTGATGGTTCCGCCGAGGATGGCCAGGCCGTCCTTGCTCGCGATGGCATCCGCGGTCTGGCCGTGGACGACGAGGGTGCCGGTGCCGCCGATGGTCAGATCGGCCATCGAGAACAGGGCGGCGTTCGGGGCATCGGTGCCGGTCACGGCATACCCCTTGCCGTCGGTGAGGGTGTTGGTGGTGCCCCCGGCAAGCGCGACGACCACTTCGTCGGCTGCGGTCACCACGAGGGCCGAGCCGGCCGAGTTGGTGATCGAGACGCCGTCCAGGACGAGGCGCACCTTGCCCTCGACCGTGCTGTTGACGACGACTTGGCCGTTGGTCAGGGTGCCCTTGAGGATATAGGTGCCCTTCGTCGTGATCGTCACGGTGTTCCCCGAGACGGCGACACCGGCGCCGCTGGACGTGGTGGCGCCGTCGGCAAGGGTGACGGTGATGGCTGTCGCCGTGTCGTAGGACGCGTCGTCCGCTTCGGCGTGGGTGTCCAGGTCATCGGCCAGCCGGGCGGCGAGGTCGCCGGTGACCGCGCCGGACGCGGCCGCGACGATGGTGCCCGTGCCGTTGGCCACGCCGCCGGCAGACGTGGTCGTGGAGGTGGTGTTCGAGCAGGCGACGAGAGCCAGGGCGGCTCCGGCCGCCACGAGCCCGCTGGTGAAACGGCGCAGAGTCATGGCTGGTGTCCTTCGGGGTGGTGGGGTTTCGGGGGTGATGGAGGTGGGGGTGATGGCGTTGGGGGTGATGGAGTGGCGCGGTCAGGGACGCAGGTGCGCGCTGATGACCCGGTGCCACTTGAGGTGGGGCAGGTCGGGACGAACGGCGGCCAGACCGCTGCCGTACTTGCTGACCTTCACCGGGCGGTGGCCCAGGCGCCACAGGGCGTGATCGACGAGGGTCGGGGTTGCCCCGGCCTTGGTCTCGACGATCGCCAGCCCAGGGCGATCAAGATCCGAGGAGGTCGGGCCGAGGGCGGTCCAGCCCAGATTGGTGTCGATGGTCACGCGATCCGGGCCGAGCGCCAGAGTGCAGCGGTGATAGGTGCTGGCCAGCGTGGGGACGAGGGCATCGACGTTGAGGTTCTCGACCGACGCCTGGGCCAACCGGTCGGCGACGAAGCGGGCTCCGACGCTGCTGAGACCGGCGGCTTCGACGGCCGCGTGCTCGAGGCGCTCCTTGACGGTGGTGCCGCGGGGCCCGCGGGTCTTCACTTCGAGATAGGTGATCCCGCTGTCCAGGTAGCTGCGGGTGCGGATCTTCGCTCGCCGCCGACGCTTCTGCCCCGCGGCGCGGAAGCATTGGACATCGACGGTGTCGAGGTAGACAGTGCGATACGCGAAGTCGCGGACCCCGTCGATGTCAAGGACACGGGCTTGATCGGTGGTGGCTCGAAGCAGGGCGGGCAGCACTCGTCGGGACAACACGTACTTGCGATCCACCCGGGTGAGTCGAGGTGCGCTGCTGATGAGTTCGTCCAGACTGATGCGGGCGAAGGGGTCCAGGTCGCTGGTGAGGTCGGCCATCGGGAAGGTCGGCCGGGGGACGAGGGCGAGATCCTGGCTCATCGGACCGGCTCGGCGTGGGCGATGGTGCGCTGGCTGGTCGCGTGCGTGGCCAGGGTGTCAGGGGTATGCCGCACCGAGACGACCGTGGTGTCGTTGACCAGGTCGGTCTTCACGACGCTCACCTCGTGGACGATGCCGCCCACGACTCGCTCGACGTGGGCATGCAAGGCCGATACGTCGGTGTGGGCCCGGTCCAGGACGAGGGTCTGGCGGACGCTGCGGCTGGCGATCCGGGGATGGTCGCCGACCCAGAGGGTCACCAGGACAAGCGCCATCAGCCCGCCGATCATTGCCACCGCTCCGGCGCCGAGGCCGGCCAGCAGACCGAGCGCCAATGCGCCGAAGTAGTAGGCGATCTCGGTCTGGCTCAGTTCCTCCGAGCGCAGCCGGATGATCGACAGCACCCCGAACAGCCCGAGGCCCACCCCGGCGCTGGCGACTCCCGATGCGGTGAGGGCGGCGGCCACGGCGAACACACCCACGTTGACGCCGAGGTAGGCGACCACGAGGTCGCGTCGGCCGTGCCGCGGCAGGAACAGCCCGAAGACCAACAGGGCGATGGCCAGAAGGTCGGCGGCGATGAGGATGGGGGACATGGTCGGCTCCGTGGGTGGTCGTCGTGGGGCGTGATGTCCTTAGTCAGCCAGGTCGACTTGTCGCCCCCCGGTGAGGTGCCTGTGCGCCTTCTATGAGTGGCGGCATACACTGGTGGGCACGTGCTCCGGGGTCGGTGCAACTCCGAACCGGCGGTGACAGTCCGCGACCCGACCGCAGCCAGCGGCCGGTGGACCTGGTGGGATTCCAGGACCGACGGTGAAAGTCCGGATGGTAGGCAGCACGTTTCGTCGCGTGGCGACGTCGCAGGCACGGGTATGCCGTGTCGGCGCCGGTCCGCGCGCGGCGGGGTGTCCCCGGAGTTCGTCCCTGTCAGAACGAACTCAAGGACGAACACCACTCATGAACAACGGCAACATCTTCCAGCAGCTCATCGCTGCAACCTTCCCCGTCGGTGGCTATGAGATGCACTGGCTGGAACTCATCGGCATCCTCATCGGCGCGGCGTCGGCCTATCTGGGCATGAAGCGCTGGGTCTGGGCCTGGCCGGTCGGCATCCTCGCCAACGTCATGCTCTTCTTCGTCTATCTGGGCGCCTTGTTCGGTGCCGACCAGCGGATCCCACTGTTCGGCCAGGCGGGTCGGCAGATCTTCTTCATCGCCACGAGCCTCTATGGCTGGTGGCGGTGGAACCAGTCTCGACGAGCCCGGGGCGTCGACACCGCCGGCCCGGCCATCACGCCGCGGTGGGCGACCTCGCGCGAGCGCGTCGGCATCGTCGTGGGTTGGCTGGTCGGCACGGTCATCGTCCACCAGGTTTTCGTTGCCCTGTGGACCCTCGCGCCGAACCCCTACTGGACGCCGCAGTGGTGGTTCTACTGGTGTGACGCCTGGATCTTCGTCGGGTCGGTCATCGCGACCTACTCGATGGCCCGGGGCTGGAACGAGTTCTGGCTGGCCTGGATCGCCGTCGACCTCATCGGGGTGCCGCTGGGCTTTGCGACCGGTTATGTCCCGACGGCGGTGCTCTACATCGGCTACGGCATCTTTGTGCTGTACGGCTTCGCCCAATGGGTCAAGGCGACCCGCGAGGAGCGGGGAGCGCCACCCCGAGTCGACGCCGCCGTCAGCTGACCCGGCCGAATCCGGATCGAGGTCTCAACCGCCCGCTCGGCGCATAGACACGCGGGACTATCGGGATCTCGCGCAGGACAAGGTTCACTGTCAGCATGCCCGCAGCACACCGGGGTCGGCCGGGGCCGGCGCAGGATCGCGATGCGTTCCTTGCCTCGGCCGAGGTAGGCCCCGGTGTGCGCAGCGTGGTCGCCGACTCGTGGCTGCGTTCCAGTGCTAGTGGCGTCGACCCGGACGGTCAGCTGGCCCCGATCCGGCTGGACCGCTCGGAGGTGCTCACTTACCGGGCGGCACATCCGTTGGCCCAAGTGTTCCCGCTGCTCTACGACGTGCTGGGCCGCGCAGCCGTGGATTGCGACTGCGTCATGGCGATCGGGGACGCGGACGGCACCCTGCTCTGGGTCGCGGGGGCGCCCTCCGTGCTGCGACGAGCCGAAGGGATCCATTTCGTCGAAGGTGCGATGTGGGACGAGACCCATGCCGGCACCAATGCCCCCGGCATGGCGCTGCATCTGGACGCCCCCACGCTCGTGCGGTCGGAGGAGCACTTCAACCGGCTCGTCCAACCCTGGAGCTGTGCAGCCGCGCCGATCCACGATCCAGCCACCTCGCAGATCCTCGGACTGGTTGACATCACTGGAGGACCCGACGTCGCCACGCCGCAAAGTCTGGCCCTGATCCGGGCGGCGGCCCGGATGGCCGAGTCGGAGTTGGCGCGATTGCGGGCCACCGGGGGGTTGTGGAGTGTGCCCGACCAGGGCCGGGGCGAACCGAGCAGCAGCGGCCGCATCGGGTCAGGCGCTGAGCCGACCACGACCAGCGGGACGCTCATGCTCAGCGGCCTTGGCCTGCCTGAAGTGGTCGCGGTTCTTGAAGGCCGGACCCATCGGCTCAGCCGCCGGCACAGCGACATCCTCGTGGCGCTCGCGGACCATCGCGAGGGACTCACCGCCGAGCAACTCGAGGTCCTCGTGTATGCCGGTGCCGTCACCTCATCCACCATGCGTGCCGAGATGACCCGGTTGCGCTCAATCTTTGGCTCGGCCGCGCTCGGCTCTCGGCCCTATCGGTGGCTCGGCGGGGTTCAGACCGACTGGCAGGACGTCGCGGCATACCTCGCGGGCGGGCGGGTGCGCGCGGCCGTGCAGGCCTACCGGGGTCCGCTGCTCCCGTTGTCGGACGCGCCCGCCGTCGCCACTCGACGCGAGATGCTCGCCGGGCAGCTGCGTGCGGCCCTCATCGCCTCGAACGAGCCCGACCTCATGGTGAGTTGGACCCGGTCCAGGTGGGGGGCCGACGACCTCGACGTGTGGCGCCGACAGGCGCACACCTTGCCGGCAGGGTCCCCGCTGCGACCAATCGCCTTGGCCGAGACGGTTCGGCTGGAACGCGAGTTCGGCGTCGAGATGGACCGCGGGTCACGGCATACCCGCTCCCGCTGACGCCGTGCAGCGTGGTTGCAGCGATCCCGTCTCTAGCCTTCGCCCATGCGCCGTCATGTGACGGTCATCACATTCGCGAGGTGACTCGCGGCACACTTGGGAGGACTCAGCATGACGATCTTCGCTCCGCCTGGCTCCGAAGGCAGCCCCGTGTCAGTGGCCAGCCGGTACGACAACTACATCGGTGGTCAATGGGTCGCGCCGGTCAAGGGACAGTATTTCGAGAACATCACTCCAGTGACCGGCAAGGTCTTCACCGAGATCGCCCGGGGCACGGCCGAGGATGTCGAGCTGGCACTGGATGCCGCCCATGGAGCGGCCCCCGCATGGGGGAGGACCTCAGCCGCCGAGCGGGCCGTCATCCTCAACGCCATCGCTGATCGAATGGCGGCCAACCTCGCCGACCTCGCGCTGGCCGAGACCTGGGACAATGGCAAGCCGATCCGCGAGACGATGGCGGCGGACCTGCCGCTGGCGATCGACCACTTCCGCTATTTCGCGGGGGCCATCCGGGCGCAGGAAGGCGGCATCTCGCAGATCGACGCCGACACCGTCGCCTACCACTTCCACGAGCCGCTGGGTGTCGTCGGGCAGATCATCCCGTGGAACTTCCCGATCCTCATGGCCGTCTGGAAGCTCGCCCCCGCCCTGGCCGCCGGGAACGCCGTGGTCCTCAAGCCGGCCGAGCAGACCCCATGGTCGATCCTCAAGTTGGTCGAACTCGTCGGCGACCTGCTGCCCGACGGGGTGCTCAACGTCGTCAACGGCTTCGGTGTCGAGGCGGGCAAGCCGCTGGCCTCCTCGTCACGGATCGCCAAGATCGCCTTCACCGGAGAGACCACGACCGGGCGGCTGATCATGTAGTACGCCAGCCAGAACCTCATCCCGGTCACGCTCGAACTCGGCGGGAAGAGCCCGAACATCTTCTTCGCCGATGTCGCCGATGAGCGGGATGCCTTCTACGACAAGGCTCTTGAAGGCTTCACGATGTTCGCCCTCAACCAAGGCGAGGTCTGCACCTGCCCGTCCCGCGCCCTGATCCAGTCTTCGATCTACGACACCTTCCTCACCGATGCCATCGAGCGAGTCGGCAAGATCGTCCAGGGCAACCCGCTGGACACCGACACGATGATCGGCGCTCAGGCCAGCAACGACCAGCTCGAGAAGATCCTGTCCTACATCGACATCGGCACCCAGGAGGGGGCCAAGATCCTCGCCGGCGGCGGCCGGGCCGACCTCGGCGGCGACCTCTCGGGCGGCTACTACGTCCAGCCGACCGTCTTCGAGGGTCACAACGGCATGCGCATCTTCCAGGAGGAGATCTTCGGCCCGGTGGTCTCGGTCACGCGTTTCCAGGACGAGGCCGATGCGTTGAAGATCGCCAACGACACCCTCTACGGCCTCGGTGCCGGAGTGTGGAGCCGGGACGGGGCCCGGGCCTACCGGGCCGGGCGCGCGATCCAGGCCGGACGGGTGTGGACGAACTGCTACCACGCCTACCCCGCGCACGCCGCCTTCGGTGGCTACAAGCAGTCGGGCATTGGTCGCGAAAACCACAAGATGATGCTCGACCACTACCAGCAGACCAAGAACCTCCTGGTCTCCTACTCGCCCAACGCCCTCGGCTTCTTCTAGACCGATGGCTGCGGATCGCAACGTGGTCGCTGGCCCGGAGGGTATGCCGCGCGGCGCGGCATACTCGCGGGTGGCGGTGAGCGACGCGGCGGCGACCTTGCTGCGCAAGCTCACCGAACAGCACGGCCCCTTGATGTTCCACCAGTCCGGGGGGTGCTGCGACGGGTCTTCGCCGATGTGTTACCCGGACGGCGACTTCATCCTCGGGGACGCCGACGTGCACCTGGGCGACCTCGACGTCGGCCTGGAGCGCGCCGTCCCCGTGTGGATGTCGGCCAGTCAGTTCGCCTATTGGCAGCACACCCACCTGACCATCGACGTCGTGCCGGGTCGCGGCGCTGGCTTCTCGGTCGAGGCGCCAGAGGGCGTGCGGTTCCTCATCCGGTCGCGGCTGCTCACCGACGAGGAGGTCGACGCCCTCGACGGTTGAGGGTGCCGGGAGCGACCACAGCCACCCGCGTATGCCGTCCGTCCGCTGGAAGGTGGGCGGGCGGCATACGGGCGCCTGGGTAGGCTGGTCCCTCGTGAAGACGTTCGAGGGGCTGTTCGCCGAGCTGGCCGAGAAGGCCGTCACGCGCCCGGCGGGCTCCGGCACGGTGGCCGCGCTCGACGCGGGGGTCCACGCGATCGGCAAGAAGATCGTCGAAGAGGCGGCCGAGGCGTGGATGGCGGCCGAGCATGAGGGGCCGGAGCGGGCCGCCGAGGAGATCAGCCAACTGCTTTACCACGTGCAAGTTCTCATGCTCGCGACCGGGCTCACCCTCGACGACGTCTATGCCCACCTCTGAGCCCACCTGGATCCACTGATGCTGCGAATTGCCGTTCCCAACAAGGGCTCTCTGGCCGAGCCGGCCGCCGACATGCTCCGGGAGGCCGGCTACAAGGTGCGGCGCGACCTCAAAGAGCTCGTCGTCGCCGACCCCGACAACGAAGTCGAGCTGTTCTACCTGCGGCCGCGCGACATCGCCGTCTACGTCGGGTCGGGGACGGTCGACGCGGGCATCACCGGTCGTGACCTCCTGCTCGACTCGGGCAGCGACGCGGTCGAAGTGATGGTCCTCGGCTTCGGGCGGTCCACTTTCCGGTATGCCGCCCGCGCTGGCTCCCTGGGGTCGGTCGCCGAGATCGCGGGCAAACGGGTGGCAACGAGCTACCCCGGTTTGGTGCAGGCCCACCTGGCCGGTGCGGGTGTGAGCGCGCAGGTCGTGCGGTTGGACGGGGCCGTCGAGACCGCGATCACCCTGGGCGTAGCCGATGTCATCGCCGACGTCGTCGAGACCGGGGCGACGCTGCGCAGCCAGGGCTTGGCGGTGTTCGGGGAGCCGATTCTCACCTCGGAGGCGGTGTTGATCCGGCGAGCAGAGGTGTCCGAGGACAACGGGGTTGGGGTGCTGCGGCGGCGGTTGCTCGGCGTGGTGACGGCCCGCGACTACGTGCTGCTCGATTATGACTGCCCCGCGGAGCACGTCGAGGCGGCCTGCCAGATCACGCCGGGCCTGGAGTCACCCACGGTCTCGCCGCTGCACGACCCGGCGTGGGTGGCCGTGCGGGCCATGGTGCCGAGCAAGGGAACCAACCGCGTCATGGACGAGCTCTATGACCTCGGGGCCAGGGGCATCCTCGTCACTCACATCGCAGCCTGCCGACTGTGACATTGTTCCGCGTTCCGGAGGAGAGTGACCATGACCGAGCCCCCCGTGACCGGCCAACCCCAGCCCGGGCAATCGTCCGCTGATGACCCGTTCGCCCCGTTCGTTCCTCGCCGGGGTCGAGCGGTGGCCATCGGACTTGCCGTGGCCGCGATCGGGCTCTTCACCTTCATCGGCATCTTCATCCCGGCGACCGCGATTCACGACTTCAAGGTGTTCGACCGGATCCTGTTCGCCTCGATCGGCTGGGTCCTCGCGGCGCTGTTCTTCCGTTACGCGACCATCAAGGCGGTCCCGACCCGAGAGGGTCTGACGGTGCGCAACCTCTTCCTCACCCGGACGGTCACCTGGCCCCAGATCATCGAAGTTCAATTCGGTCAGGGGATGCCGTGGCCGACCCTGGAACTCAACGACGCGGACACCCTGGCCGTGATGGCGATCCAACGCTCCGACGGCCCCCGCTCGATCCAGGAGTCGGCCCGGCTGCATGCTTTGGTCAAGGGGCTGGGCGAGGCGCAAGGACACTGAGGGGGCGCGCTTACCCG
>JBGAQN010000013.1:0-37407 GCA_044220725.1 Dermatophilaceae bacterium | reverse complement strand
TGCGGATCCCCGGGTGTCTCTCGACATGCCAGATGAATGGGAATCTGTCGCGACAACGAGCACCCGGCTGGCGGCCCGAGCGGTCACTGAGGAGGAGTTCCACACGAACGTCGTGGTCACTATCGACCGGCGCCCGCGCGCGCTCCACCGAAGACCTCACCCCCAGCGTTCACCGAGAGCCCATCAGCGTCCAGCGAGGCGCTCGCCGAGGCCGATCCACTCACGCCTACCGTGGCCGTCGCGTCGACCTCCGCGGACCCGGACTTGTAGTGCGCCGAACCTTCGTAGATGTTGGCAGTTCCGCTGAAGCGACCCTCGGCTTGCGCGCCCCTCTCGTCCCATGTCGCGCTGACCCCGCGATCCGAGTGAGTAGTCCACATCGCCGAATGGGAACTGATGCCTGTTCCGCCATGGTCGTCCTCGGTTCCCCAGGACCCTCCCGCCCCTGCCCCACCGAAGGACCCTCCGCCGAAGTCGCCGCTGCCTGACAGGCCGTCGGAGGCCACCGTCTGCTCCGAAGTGTTTTGGTCGAGTAGATCAGCGAGTTCGTTCAACATACGCGGCACGGCAGTCAACGAAGGTCGTACCTCGTTCGAGTACCGTGCCGAGGCACGCGACGAATCGGCTCCCCCCCACTCTTGGACGAGTGATCCGACGATGCCGGAGATATTCCGCTCCACATCAATGACCGAGCGCGTCATCCGCCGGAGGTTCTGGGAGGCCTCCCTGAGCGCCTCGATATCAGCGCCTTCTGTGAATACCGTCATGATGAACACCTCCTCACGTTTACAGACCCCTACTTGCGAAATGCATCGAGCGACGACTTGACACCGCTCACATTGTGCCGTTCCAACTCGGTCTGCGCAGCCCTCCCGACGGCATACCCGCTCCTCTCCCCAGCCATCTCGGCTAAGCTCGGGACGAACGGAAGGCGCGCAAGCGGATCGCTTGAGCGGCCGATTGCGGCGCCCACGTCGGCTGCCGCCACCGCATTGTGGTGAATCCGATCTTGGGCGTCGACGGACAATGCCGACGGCATCCGGACCTGCGTTCCCACGGCGGCGGGTCCGAGCCGCGCCTGCTGAAGCTCGGTCAACGGGTCACCGTCGACGTAGTAGTTGTGGATGAGGCGGTCACTATTGGCTGCAGCGGCAGAGTTGACTCTGGCAAGACTATGCCGCAGGTTCGGGTGAACTCCGGCCGCGTTGAACGTTATTGCCGAGGCGCCAGTCGCCAGGCTAGCTGAGGCGGCAAGCCCACCTCCGAGGGAGTGGCCCGTCAGGACAAGGTTGTCCGGACCGACATGTTGGGCCACCTTCAAGCCGATCTCGATCGCCTTCGCGTATTGACTCGGGAAGGACCCCAGAGCCTGAGCGATATCGGTCGCCCAATCCTTCCACGACGTCGGTTCCGTCCCAGCAAAGGCAATCACGACATGGCCTTCAGCGTCCCGATACACAGCGGCACGAAACCCCTCAGCGCCGACCAAGTCGGTGGGGTTCAGGCCGAGGGATGCCAGTTCCCTGCTCGGGACCTCCTCCCATCCGTGCGGCAGCTTGACTTTCGAGTCGCCATAGGCGTCAGTGGCGAAGGACAAGAGCGCGGAGGCATTCTTCGCGTCTGTCGCCTTGTCCTTCGACGTGCCTTCGCCGTTCCAGCCCCCCTGCGGCGAGGCCGACCTAGTCAATCCGCCCGCGCCATCACAAACGCTGTTGCTCGTCGTCCGTTGCTCTGTTGCGTTGGCGGAAACCGTGTGCGCCAAGTCGTCGATCATGCGTCGACAGCCGTCAAGCGCAGGCCCGTAGGAATGGTTCCACTGATTCGAGAAGGCGCGTTGGTCGTTCCCCGTCCAATGAATCCCCAGGTGGGAGATGATTTCGTCCGTGGCGGCTCGCGACGTCCCTAGACGTTGGCCATAATCGCGAATCCGTGAGACTGACGCGGCAAGAGCCTCGACGTCGGCCCCCTCAGTCATCACCATACGTTCCACCTCCTCACTGCTATCTGCGCTAGAACCTAGGGGCGAAAACAACCTCACGTCCATGGAGAGAAGTCCCCGGCATACCGCGCAAACCGATCGAAGGAACCCCGTACTCGCACGGGGCCCAGGAAGCCAGTTTTACGCGGCGGCCTTGCGCAGGGGGCGTGCGCCCAGCAGTGAACGCAGGCTGACCGCAGCACGCAGCCGTCGCCAGCGCGAATAGCGCGCAGCCATCGCCTTCCGGGCTTGATCGACTTGACCCCAATAGTGGGAGATCTGAGCCTCCGAGGGGTCACCCGGCCCGAAGATCCCCGCATCCGCGGCGTCGGCGAGCTCGCGCACTCCGAGTGCAGCCAGACCCACGCCTTGCTCGCGCCTGGTCGCCGAGCTCGCCACTGGTGCACCGAGATCGGCGGCCCGATCGAGGATCTCCCGCCAACCGCCGGCCAGTCGTGTCGCAGGGGCACCACGAGATCGGCGACGCTTCCGGCGGATCACCTTGACGGTCACGATCAGCAGGCAGGTGGTGAGGACGAGACCCAGCGGCGGGCCGGCGATGCGAACGGCCGTCATCACCCAGGCCGGCAGCGTCCAGACAGTCTGCTCTGGGGGACCGACCAGGCCTTCGGCGCCAGCATCTGCCGTGCCAAGGGCATCGGCGGACCCGGGAGGACGCGCCGCAGGGGGCGGGGGCACCACTTTGGTCTCGAAGGTCTGGACCGCGAGGGGTTCCTGTTGGTCGGGCTTCTTGCTGCGATCGGGCATGAACATCGACTCGGGCACCGCGACCCACGCGCCGTCCGCGGACAGCACTTCGACCCACACGTGGACGTCCTTGCCCTTGACCGCGCCACCCTCGGGAACGGTGGCCCCCATCACGACCCGAGCCGGGACACCGAGGTGGTTGGCCACGAGGGCGAACACGGCGGCATACTGCTCATCGTTGCCGACGGGCTGCTTGAGGTTGGCGAAGGTGAACAGTCGCCCGGCTCCGTGGCCGGGCAGGTACTGCACTTCGCTGGCTGCGGTGCCGTCGCTGTAGGCGCCGTCAAGCTTGAGGTGCTTCGCTGCAGCTAGCACCTGGGTCCACGGATCGCCTTGTCCGCCACTCCATTTCGTCGCCTGGGGAGCCAGGAAGGCGAAGGCGTTGCTGTCGAGGACGACGCCTGTTCCGGGGATGAATGAGCTGGAGGTCACGGGGTTGACCGTGCCGGTGATCTGCAGGACGTCACCCTTTCGCAGCCGATCCGGGACGATGCCCTGCCCGAGCGCCAGGTTATATCGCAAGGCGGTGGTGTGCGCCGGCGCCGTGGCCCCGAGGAACTCCACCCGGGTGGCCGGACCGGCCGCCGGCAGCCACACATTGAGGTCGCTGACCGCGGCGTATGCCGCCTCGATCGTCACGGTGTAGTCCTGGGTTTCGGCGTTGCCAGGCTGGTCGATGGCGGTTCCGACGCGCTGATAGGTGCTGGGGCGGGAGCTGTCCGCCGATGCCGAGCCGGCCGCCCACGCCGTGCCTGTGTAGTCGTCCAGGGTGGCAAACCGCAGCCGGGTGCCAGCGGGAAGACCCGACACCGAGACCAACGCCTGGTCCCAGAGGGATTTGGCTCCCTCGGTGTACTTGCGGAACCCGGCGACCGGGCTGGGATAGCTGGTCGGATCGAACGGCGGCTCGACATAGGACCTCAGCACGACCCGCTCCCGGGCGCTGGCCGAACCCACGACGGGGGCCAGAGCCGTGGCGGCGAGCCCAGCCACCAGCAGCAGCGCCCCGGCAGTCAGCACCCGGGTGCGGCGGCCAGTGACCTCCGACCCCCCGACCGTGACAAGAGACAGCCGCCGGGCTCGAATCACCACCCACCCTGCCGAGAGGGCAGCCGTCCCAAGGCCGACGGGAAGGGCTGCGCCCGGGGTACGCGTGCCCAACAGAATGACGAGCCCGGACGTTGCCAGTGGAGTCAGCAGGGCGGCCCAGGGCAGCTTGGACCGGCGGGCGACGGTGAATCCCACGGCCCCACCAACCAACCCCAGAAGGTAGGGCAGGATGACCAACTGTCCCCCGCCGTCGACCGGCGGCAGGGTAGTCAACAGGTCCTTCCACCCACCGACCGCCACCGAGGACAACCCCGACAGAGAGCTCGGCGTGGGGACCACCCCAGCGAGCAGGTGTTCCCGGGCCCCGACGAAGCCTCCGACGAGGAA
Source organism: Dermatophilaceae bacterium (assembly GCA_044220725.1). Classification (GTDB taxonomy): domain Bacteria; phylum Actinomycetota; class Actinomycetes; order Actinomycetales; family Dermatophilaceae; genus Phosphoribacter. The sequence goes on along the minus strand of JBGAQN010000013.1, from coordinate 33,224 downwards.
GTAGGCCGCGATGACGAGGCCGGCGATCACGATGACGGGTTGACGCAAGACGTTGGCGACGTGCGCCAATCCCACGCCCAGGAACAGCCCGAGGACCCCGGCGGCCAGATAGACGAGGCTGTCGAACGTGGTCCGGAACCCGAGGAAGGCCACGAGGAGAATGCCGAGGAGGAACACCGCGTCGACGAGGTCCGGGCCGGTCGGAGCCAACGCCTTGATCCGGGTCGACGTCGTCGCCCAAACACTCGGTCGGGACGCACCGATGACAGTCATCGGGACTGACCTCCTCGCAGAATCAGGGGCAGTTCGGCCAGTCGCCCGAGGGTGAGGACGGTGATGGGGCCAACACTGTTCATCGCGGCCTGGGAACCCTCGCGCACCTGCAGAGCAATGACGTTCACGTTTGCCGTGAAGTGGCTCGCAGCATGGCGTATGCCGCCGATCCCGGCGAGGGACCCGGTCGCCAGGACCACGACGGAGATGTCAGGGGAGAGTCTGGCCAACTGACGGGCCGAGTCGGCCAGCGTCGTCCCGTCGAGCTCGGCCCGCGCAAAGACGTCCAACGCCACCGGTGGGTCCGGGTCGACCGAGGCGAACCGGCCCGCCGCGACGCTGAGGTCCATCTGGTCCCGGACGGCACGGGTAGCCACCGAGGCCCCCGCCGACACCGCCAGTTCGAAGTCTTCGTCCGCGGCATACACCGACCGATCGCAATCGACGATGACCGCGACGTGCGAGCGTCGGGTGTCCAAGAACTGGCGGACCAGGAACGGGCTTCCGGTCGAGCGTCCGGCGAGTTTGGCCGAGGACCGCCAGTGGATGTAGCGGCGGTCATCCCCAGGGGTGTATTCCCGCAAGGTGTGGAAGGCCAGGTCGGTCATCGACACGTCGTTGGTCGAATGACCTTCCAAGTCGCGCAACAAGCCGGAGCCGACTGGCTCGACCGGCACCGTCTTCGGGTGGACGAACAACTCGACCGGCTCGGTCCACGTGACCCGCCGAGACACCAGGCCGAACGGATCGCCACGCCCGGTGCTCAACGGCCCGACGACGATCACCCCACGACGATGGGTGGGAATGATGACCGGCTCTTCGTAACGGTCACCGGCGGTCAACATCGGCAGGTGAAAGCGGGCCGAATTCTGACCGACGGGCAGGTCGAGATCCAACGGCAGCACCGGTCGAGCCCCGTCGTTGACCACCCGGACCCGAGCCGCAGCGCCATGTCCGACCGTCACTCGCTGGGGATGCACATCCAGCCCCACCGTGAGGTTCATCCGCCCCAGGGTGAGCAGAGCGGACACGACGACGAGGACCGCCATGAAGACAGCGAGGTAGCGCGGCTCGATCCACCCCAGCGACCAGCCGACGACCCAGGCAACCAGGCTGACCGCCAACACCGTCCACCCCACCGGCGTCACCGCCCGGATCACCGCACCCACCGGACGCGTCACTGGCTCGACCTTCGGTGCGATCGCCGCCCACGCGTCAACCACCCACGATCTCGCCGCACCGAACCGTTCCGTCAGGGCGTGCAGGGGTATGCCGCTCGCCCCCGCCCACGGCAGCCGCGTCATCCTCGGCCGATGCCGACCGACAGCACCGCCGCCTGCCCCGGCCGCGCTATCGACCCGGTGACTACCCTTGCCTGCCATGCGCGCTCGTGGACCTTCCCTCAGACGCGTTCGGTGGGAGCGGCGACCTCGGCGAGCAGGTCATCGATGATCCGCTCGACCGAGACCCCAGTGAACAGGGCTTCGGGCTCGAGGATGAGGCGGTGGCCCATGATCGGTAGGGCGAGGTCCTTGATGTCGTCGGGCAAGACGAAGGTGCGACCCTGACTGACCGCCCACGTCTTCGCGCAGCGCACGAACGCGAGGCAACCACGCACCGAGAGCCCGAGGCGCACGTGGGTATGCCGCCTCGACTCCTCCGCGAGGTGGCTGATGTAGGCGAGGATCGCCGGGTCGACGTGGACCGCGTTGGCCAGGGTGGACATCTGCGCCACGGCATTCGCCGAGATGACCGGCGTGACGGCCGCGCTGCGGTCGCGGGTCGCGGCCTGGGCAAGCAACTCCACGGTGACCGAATGGTCGGGGTAGCCGATGCTCGTCTTCATGAGGAAGCGGTCCAGTTGCGCCTCGGGCAGCCGATAGGTGCCGGCCTGCTCGATGGGGTTCTGGGTCGCGATGACCATGAACGGGCGGCCCACCGAGTGGGGCACCCCGTCGACGGTGACCCGGCCCTCCTCCATGACCTCGAGGAGAGCCGACTGGGTCTTGGGCGAGGCCCGGTTGATTTCGTCGGCCAGGACGATCGTCGCGAAGATCGGCCCGCTCTTGAACTCGAAGGTCTGGCGCTGCTGGTCGTAGATCGTCACACCCGTGACGTCGCTGGGCAGCAGGTCCGGGGTGAACTGGATCCGGCTGTGGCTGCCCTGGACCGTGTTCGCCAGGGCTCGGGCCAACTGGGTCTTGCCCGTGCCCGGGTTGTCCTCGAGCAGCAGGTGCCCCTCGGACAGCAGGCAGGTGAGGGCCAAACGCACGGCCCGGTCCTTGCCGCGCACGGCGACCTCGACGTTCGTCGTCAATTGATCGAACGTCGACGCAAACCACGCGGCCTGTTCAGCTGATATTGTCACGAAAATCCTTCCCAGATATAGGGTGTGCCTCGCCGGATGAGCGGCTACCACACCATCGATCCAGCGTGTCCGCTACAGGTGACCGTGAGAGTCCGGCCGGAATAACCGAAATAGGCGTCGGTCTGTCCGGAGAAGTTCGCTGGTATGCCGTATTGGGTGTACCACGCTCCGTCAACGTTGTCGCTGAACGTGCATGCTGTTGGCGAAGTAAAATTGTTGAGCGTAATTCCTATGTAGTAGCAGTAGTCTGAACTGCAACCAGGCTGGCCCTTTGCCGATTTATTCACCTTCCACACTGAGACGGTGGGTGGTGGTGGTGGTGGAGTGGTGACCGTGTCGGGGCCGGCGTTGGCGCCAGGACGTCCTCGACCGCTTGTATCCGTCAGCGAGACCGAGAAGCTCTCGCTCCAGCTGAACCCCCGATCACCTACGGTGATCGTCTGGGACAGGTTGTCGGCGAAGTCCGCGCCCCACGACCATCCTCGGGAACTGGTGATCTGCAGATGGACGTTGCGTCCACCCCCATTGGCGGCGACGTGGACCGCAATGGTGTTCCCACCGCTGATGTACGCGTCGAAGGCGCTGATGCCGGGGTTCGTATAGGGCTTTTGCGAGGCCGAATTGCCGGCGGTCCCGCAGGTGTTGGCTTCGTTGCAGACGACAGCGTGATAGGTGTGGGTGTTCCCGTCATAGGACTGGGTGAACGTCTGGGACCCCGACGTGCCGCCCCCCGCTGGTTCGGTCTTGGACGACTTGAGGGTGCCGCCTTCATAGATCTTCACGGTGGAGCTGGCACCTCGGGCCGCGACCGTCGTGTAGGTGACGGTGATCGAGTTGATCGACGACGGTTCGGGCGCGGCCAAGGTGGTGATCGCCAGAGGAGTGCCGATTGCTTTGAACGATGCGGCGGGGCCGGTGCTCGTGTGCGCCGGTCCGCCGGTGGCGTTGGTGGCGGTCACGGCATACTGGTAAGTCGTGCCGTCGTAACCGACCCCGTCGTCGTTGCAGCTGGTTGCCGTGACGTTCGAGCACACGGTCTTCGCGCCGGACCCGCCGGTGCGGTTGACGGTGTAGGTGACCGGGGTCGGGCCGTTGGGGTCGACCGCCGGCCAGGCCAACCGGACTGCGGCGGAGGCGCCGCCGGCCATGGCCACCGAGGTGACCGTCGGGGCGGCCGGGCGGCCGGGCGCACCGGAGGACTGACCCTGGGTGCTGGCCGGTGGACTGACTCCTTGGCGGTTGACCGCGACGATCGTGAACGTCGTGATGTTGTTGTTGACCAGGCCCGTGGCGATAATAGTGGTCGCCGAGCCGGGCACGTTCTTGCTGCCACCACCGGCCCAGGTGATGCGGTATTCATCGACTTTGCTGAAATCTCCGGCGACGGCATTCCAGGTGAGGGTCATCTGATGGTCGGCAGGATTGGAAGCCTTGAAGTTGGTCACGGCGGTCGGGGCAGTGTCGGCGATGCCGGGGGCGGATTCTCCGCTGTCGGGACCCCAGCCGGCCTTGTTGTGGGCCTTGACCATGAAGTGGAACCACACGCCGTTGTCGAGCCCGGTGATGTTGCATGGGCTGGCCTGGCAGATCTGCGTCTTCCGGGTCTCGACCACCGTCACCTGGTATTGGTCGATAGGGGCACCGTGGTTGTCCGGGACGTTCCATGACACGTTGACGGCGTTCGACTGGACCACGGTCCCGATCTGGGGGGTGCCGGGAGCGGCCGGCACGCCGAACACGGTGATCGTCACCAAGCCGGTGACGTGGCGATCGGTGCGGGCCAGATCGGCGACATCGGTCGCCACCACCTGGTAGGTGATCGTCCCGAAGGAGTCCTTCCCCGGCGTGATCGTCAGGGTGGCTCCGGGGTGGGTCTCGGTCGACGGCATACCCGAGGTCTGGCTGGCCGACACGACCCGGTAGACGGGATCTGCGAGCTTGGACTTGACGTACTTCGACAACTGGACCGTCGCGGCGGTGCCCTGTTGGATCCCGTCGAGGTTGACCGCGGCGAAGGTCGCCTTGGGCATGGCCAGGATGTGGACGGGGATGACCGCGGACAACGCCTTGGTCCCCGCGACCGACACGCGCAACTCCCCGGTGCTGTCCGGGACGGCCGCACCCCCGGCGGAGAGGACCAGCTTGGCTTCCCCGCTGCCCTCGACTTTGGCCCCGCCAATCGGCTTGGCCCAGTCAGCGCTATAGCGCAGCCCGGCTCGCGCCTCCACGGTCGGGGTCCACACATGGCACATCGCGGTGACATTGAGGGTCACCGGCTTGCCCCCGGCATACACCCCGATCGGCGAGGTCGGACAGCGCAGCACGGGTGTCGGCTCGCCGACCTGCACCGGGATGGTGACGGTGACGATCTTGCCGTTGGGGTCGGTCAACGACGAACCATCCATCACCTCCAGGGTGATCGCGGCCGGACCGAAGTAGTCACCCACCCCGGTGAGGGTGAGCTTGGTGGAACTGTCCGCGGCCACCTCGAGCTTGCCCTCCGGTGAACCGGACAGCTTGTCGGTCGTGGTGGCCTGGACCGGTCGGCCCGAGGGGGAGACGACATAGTCGCCGATCTCGATCGACGTCTTGCCGCCCTGTGGGACCTGGATGACCTGGCCCGACTTGACAAACGGCAGACCCGCCCCCGCGCCGGGCACGAAGATCACCGCGCTGGCGGTCGCCCCCTCCGCATCGGTGATCTCATAGGGGATGACCTGCGGGTCCTTGGCGACGGGCAGCGTCACCGAGCCGCCACTGATCGTTGCCGCCGCCAACCCCACCTTCGACACTTTGAGCGCCGCCTCCGGACCGTCGACGTCGTAGCCTCGGTCCAGCACGTTCACGGTCACCGACGCCACGGCTCCCTCAAGCTTGGCGACGTTGTCCACTGCCACCGGCGGGTTGTTGAAACCCTCCTTGGACCGGATCGTCACCGGCACCGACGAGCCATCCCCACCGCTGTTGCTCAGGTAATAGGCGATGACCTGGGCGTCGGCCTTCGCGTCCTGGACCCTGGCCTCGATCGGCCCCACCGCGGACGTCAACGTCACCCCAGGCTGGGGCTGTTCGGGCTCGGTCAACGCCACCGTCACCGGGTCACTCGGCGGGAACAGATCATTGGCCAAGACGTTGACCACGACCGCCGCGCCCGGCTTCGCGGTCAACGTGTCCGGGATCGCGACCGGCGCCGATGGCGCCCCCGGCGCAACCACCGAGACCCGCACCAACGCCGAGCCGGTCTTGCCGAATCGATCGCTGACCACATAGGAGAACTGGTCGGTCCCCTCCCCGATCGGATAAGCCTGATACGTGATCGACGCGGGTGAGGTGCCTAGCACCCGCCCCAACTTCGCGCCCGACCCCACCCCGACGACCGTCGCCGAATCACCATCCGGGTCGATGCCTGTCGTCGGAACCGGGATCTCGATGGTGTCGCCCGACACGACGCGCGCCTCCAAGACCTGCGGCTGCGGGGCCTGGTTCGGCGAGTTTTCCGCCGGTGCCGGCGTCACGGTGACCCATAGGGTCCCCCGCGACTGTTCCCCGGCATCGTTCTCGGCCAGATATTCCACCCGGAGCGTGCGCGCAATGTCGACCTTCGGTGGCGCCACAAAACGCACCGCATCGCGAGACACATACGCGGCACCGAACTCGGTGGTCACGCCAGTCCCACGCACACTCGGGTCGAAGACCTGCAATTGACCCGCGTTCGGAGCATCAAGAACATTCGAGGCCAAATGCAAGAAGTTGCCGCTGGCTGTCGAGTCATTGTCCAACACCGCCACCAACACCGAATCGCCCTCACGAACCGTCACCCGGTCTTCCTTGGTGCGCGGCGGATCGGGCGACACTGCGGGCAACTGCACCACCGTGACATCCCCTGGCACCAGGGTGCCCGAGCCGTTCGACACCTGATAACGGACGATGGCACCCTTGCCGATCGACGCCTGCATCGGGCTGATCCGCAACCACCGGCCCCGAATGACATCGACCTGCACCGCTTCCAGGCTCTCCGGGTCGGCAGCCGCCGCGACCACGGTCAAGAGCCCGCCAGCAGGGTCGACGTCGTTGGCCAGGACGTCAACCATCACCGGCACCTGACCGGTGATCGCTCCGAAGTCTGGCATCGTCACCGGCGGAGCCGGCTTGTCCGGCGGGGTCAAGGCATCGACGCGAATCTGGCCCGACGCATACGCCGTGCCACCGAACGCCACCTGATAGTCGAGCACATAGCTGCCGGCCTTGTCGGCCGTGACCGTCACCTTGCCGGTCTTGAGGTCCGTGTCGACCACCAGATGCTCCTTGGGCGCGATCGTGCCACCCAGCTCCATCACGGCAGTGGCGTTGCCCGGATCAGCACCCGGCAGGTCGTTGTCCAAGGGACGGATGACGACAGGCACGTTGACCAGCCCCTGGACGACGTCGGGCTGGGTGATCGCCGACGCCCCCGTGGGCGCTGTCGGCTCCAAGACCAGCACCCGGATCTTGCCCTCCACCGGGTCACCAACCCCATCCGACACCCGATAGACCACCTCCGCAGGGCCACTGGCACCCGATGGCGGCGTGAAGTCGATCCGGCCGTCGGCACTCGCCGACACCACCCCAGCGGCAACCGTCGGAGACACAGCCTTGACCGGATCGCCATCCTCGGGATCACGCCAGTCATCGGTCACCGGCAAGGTGATCGTGCGCCCCGCGACCACGGTGAACGGCTTCGGCTCGTATGCCGCCCGCAGGGTTGGCTTGCCATTGTCTGACGGCCCGCGCACGTTGACCCGCACCGGGGCCTGAGCTGTAGCCCCCGTCCCGTTGTCGATCGTGTAGGTGAAGTCCAGACTCGATGCCTTGTCCGGAAGGGTGAGCAACACGGTCTGGCGATCCGGGGCCACGGTCAACAGCACCCCTGACTGCTCCACCGGTGTCACCGCGACAATCGACAGGATCCGCCCCGCCGGATCGGCGTCGTTGTCCAAGACGTGCAAGATCGTCGTCCGACCGGGCCTGGCGCCCAGCTCGTCCTTGACCGCCTTCGGCTTGGTCTCCTTCGTCGCAGCCGGAGTCTGCGCGGCCTGCTTCGCGTTCGCGTTGTCCCGCTTGATCGCATCCCGGAGCTGATCCCAATTGTCCAAGCTCCGCGCCAGCTCGATGTCGTAGACCCGCCCCGTCTCTGCATCGTTGAGCATGACGTGGTCGCGATTCACCCGGAACACCGGGCGCTTCAACACCCCCTGACGATCCAACGGCTGGGCCTGCCCGCCTGCCTGCCCACACGCCAGCGCCAACGCTCCCGGGGTCCCCGCCCACGCGGCATACACGCACTCGCCAACCCGCACCGGGGCCGCCGGGGCGCCCGTGCCGGCGGCGAACAGAGTCCGCACGTCACCGCCAGCGATCGGCACGCTGAACAAACCCTTGGTCGTCGCGAAGACCACCGAATCCGCCGCCGGCCCCGGCGGCTGCAAACGAGCTTCCGAGTCCACCTCCCCCAACGAAACACTCCGATCCCCCACCCACAGCAGGCCCGCGGCGCTGTCCAACACCACAAGCACCGAGCCCACGGCGGTCACCTGGACAGCACCCGTGCTGCTCGGCCGGTCACTCACCGACGGTTTGTCAAACCCCGAGGGCGTCGGACGAGCGGTCACCACCTTCCCCGCGGACGACACGGCATACACGCTCCCGTCGACGCCCACCGCCATCGCGACGCTGCCTCCGACCGAGGCGGCCGTCTTTCCGCCCGTCGACCCCGGGCTGGCTGCTCCCAGCTCGATGAGCGCGGGCATCGTCGAATCCAACACCTGCAGGTCGACCGACGTGGACCCATCCCCATACCGTGACGCCCGGACCTTGCCCGATGTGGGGTCCAACACTGCCAACGTTCCCCCACGCAACTCCACATGGCTGTTCTGGGCCACCGGAACCGCCCCATCTGCCACCGCGAGCGCCCGATTCACGTCCACCGGCAACAACCGCCCACCCGAGCGGTCCCACGCCACGACCACGCCACGATCCTGCCGGACGTCAAAGGCATATGGCGGGGCCGCTCCGCCCGGCGCCGTGAAATACGCGTCGATGCTCCAGGCGGCCCGATTCATCCGAGCGAAATAACCGTCACTGTCATTCGTCACCCACACACCCGAATCGTGGACATCCAACTGGCGCACGGGATTTCCCGATGACATGACCGCAAAGGCGACCAGGGACCCCAGCCCCAGCAACAACGCCACACTGGCGGCAAGCAGACGCCAACGGTGACCACGCCACATATGCTCAGTCCCCCTATCGAAAGCGACCCTCACGACTGTGCCAGCACGCCCCTCGCCGGGCTACCCGGAAAATCCCCGGGGCTCATCCGAAACACTGACGGACAGCGACACACTGACGGACAGGCGCGCCGGACATCGGCGATTCCCGCTCAGCGCGGCAGGAGCGCAAGATCTTGCCGGGTCACCAATCGAGTCGCGAGGGCGTATTCGACGAGCCGGGCGCGCCGCGAGGAGGCCAGCTTGTCGGTGCTGCCATGCAACCCGCGCACCCCGGCGTTTGTGAGCTTCTGGCAGACGTTGTCGATCTTGCGGTTGAACCGTGTCAAGGTCCAGCCCAATCGAGCCGCTGCTTCGCTGGAGGCCGGGATGCTCGACGCGCCAGGTTCACCCTTGACCAGAGCCCGCTCACACAGGGCCACCAGCAGCAGACGCTGGTCTGGAGTCAGGGTCACCCGTCCGATGGTCGTCGTGCCGTGCTCTTGCTCGGACCTCGGCGAACTCGGTTCGTAGGGTGCGGTCGGCAGCCTGACTTCGAATTCGTAGGTCGTCGGCCCGGCGGTGAACCAGACGACGGTCTGTGCGAAAACGACCGGCATTCGGGCCCCCGGAGGCAACCAGGCGTTGACGCCGCCGGCGCCGTCCGCAACGGTGGCGGAGAGGTGGTTGCCGATGTTCGCCAGCCACCACACCCCTTGCACATGGCTGAGTTCGAGGAATCTGCGGTGCAGGAAGGGATTGTCGTCGAGGACGACATCGCCCTCCCGGCCCAAGACGAGCGTCTCGCCGGGCTGCACGGCATACTCCTCGCCACAGAAATCGAGCACGGCGCCGGTCTGGGCGTCGGTCACGAGGAACACCCCGGAGCCGACCACGTTGGGGCGGCATTCGATCCGTCGGCACGAACCACTTTGACCTCCAGGCACAACTGGGTGCCCGACGGCACCTCCGTGACGTAGGTAGCTTTGTCGGCTTTTCCAACCGCCCGTCCATCTGGCGTGCGCCACAGAAAGGTGTCGGAGGTGAGGGCGGCCGAATATGTCCATGAGAAAGTCACCGTCGTCCCACTGCGTTTCGCGGTGACGGTGACCGGGCCGGGGGGGATGGAATCACCCGGCAGAGCAGGATTCTGGGTGACCGCTGGAGTCGTCACCACCACCTGGGCTTGCCCGCGGCCGGTCTTGGCGAGCAGGACGCCGGCGACGACGGCGACCACCAACAGCCCCACGGCCAGGGCGATGACGCCGTAGCGCGGACGAGGTGCATCGTCGGCACTGTCAAGCGGTTCGGCCGGGTCGGACACGGTATGCCGCCGCATCGTCGGCGCCTCGGGTCGGCGGGCTTCGGCACGCTGGGGACTGCCGAGGCCCTGGCCGGTCGCGCCCCGTCGTTGGGTTGCCGCTTCCGCGGGTGGTCGTGCGGCTGGGCTAGCGCCCCACCGCTCCGACGGGTCCGAGGCGCTGGTCGGGCTCAGGCCAGAAGGCGGGACCGGACCGCCCGCAGGCCCAGGAGCATCGGGCGAGACGGGGGCGAGCCGTCGACGTGTCTCATCCGCGTGTGCTGACGACGCGGCGTCCGGCGCAGCCGTCGTCGGCGACACGCGCATGGGGCTGCGCAGCCGGGTTGACTCGGCGCCCGTAGCCCCTGGCCCGGATCGCTGCGCGGCACTGGCCCCTCGCCCGGCCGACCCGCCCGGCCAGCTGGTTGCGGCCGGCCCGTTGGCCCCCGACGGTCCGACCGGCCTGCTGGGCCCGGACGGCCCGCTCGCCCCCCGAGGCCCCGAGGCCGCGGACGTGGCTCGCTCGTCGAGGACGACAGCTTCGGTACGTGGCAGCCGCTCCTCCTGTTCGATGGCCTGGAGGGCCATGACGAAGTCCATCGCCCGCCGGGGACGTTGCCCCGGGTCCTTGGCCATCGTCTGGCGCAGCAGCCGGTCCAAAGAGCCGGGGATGTGCAGCCCCGTGGACGGTGCGGGCAGATCCCGGATCCGCTGCATGAGGTCCCACTGCGAATTCCCCGAACCGCCCGGATTCTCAAACGGCGAGCGCCCGACGAGCAGGTGCCACAGCGTCGCGGCCAACGAGTAGACGTCGCTCGACGGACGTGCGGCGGCCGTGCCGAAAACAACTTCCGGTGGCGACCACGGCACCGACAGGCCTTGGTCATCGTCATCGGCCTCGGCGATGCGGGCCGCGATCCCGAAGTCGGTCAACCCGGGCTGTCCGTAGGGGCTGACGAGGATATTAGCGGGCTTGATGTCTCGGTGGAGAATGTCCGCCCGGTGGGCGGTCTCGATGGCGCTGCCGATCTGGATGCCGATGCGAAGCACCTCGCTCACGCCGAACCGCTCGTGGGCAGCCCGCTCCGCGAGGCTGGGCGGCGGGTAGTACATCATGGCGATGTAGGGTCGCCCGTCTGGTGCCTGACCCGTCGAGTAGACCGGGACGATATGCGGATGGGCAAGCTCGGCCATGGCATTCGCCTCGGACATGAACTGGTCGACCAGTTTGGCCGACAGCCCTTGCTCCCGGAGCAGTTTGACCGCAACCCGGCGCCGCGGGGTGTGCTGCTCGTAGAGGTAGACATCGGCATACCCACCGGACCCCAGGTGCTCGACCGCAGTGAAGCCCGGCAGCGCCGGCATCGCGCCAGCGGTCACGCCGTCACCTCGAAGGTGAAGCTCAGCACCTCGGCGAGGTTGACGACCGTGCCTCCCTCGATTGGTTGGGGGGTGCCCGGTCGCAGCCGCAGCGGCTGCTGGCCCGGCAAGGTGACGAGCGTCCCATTCGTGGACCCGAGGTCCACGACGAGCACATACCAGTGATCGAGCCGCACCTCGAGATGTTGGCTGCTCACCTCGAGCGTCGGGTCTGTGAGCTTGACGAGGTTGGGCTGCTCGCCGCTGTGCCCGGCGGGTAGGTAGGGCGCTCGTCCGAGGATCAACCCCCGGTCCAGGGTGACCAGGTCGCCGTTGCTGAAGACGAGCCGACCGAGAATTGGGCGAGGCACCCAGATCGCATTCTGGGCCGGGAGAGCGACCCCGCACACGCGGCATACGGCGGCGTGTGCCGGACTCAAGTGGCCGTTCGGACAGCGTCCCGCTTGGACCTCGGGGGCGGCCGACCGAGCGGTTCCGCCGGCACCGACGAGCATCGAGCGATTGACCGTGAGATCGGTCCGTGGGGCGCCGGATGAGTTGCCGTTCGCCGGCGCTAGGACATCTGGCGCAGCGGCGCCGCTGGCCGGAACGGACGCGGTGGGCGAGACAGCGGAGGCGGGTGGGAAGGACGCGGAGGACGGCGCTGCCGGGGCGGGCGCTGAGGATGCGGGCCGTTTCGCTGGCACCGGCGGCGGCGGCGAGAAGATGTCGCTGAAGTCGGGAATGGCATCGATGATGTTGGGGCCCGCGGGTGGGGGCGGGACAACGCGTGGATCGACCAGCGGCGCGGCAGGAGCCGCGGCCGACTCGGCGTTCACGTCCGGCCAGTCGTCCGGTCCGAGGGTCCGCCCATCGATGCCAGGGGCCACGCCCAGCGGTATGCCGCCCGCCGCACCTTCGCCGTCCTCACTCACCGGGCCCTGGGCTTCGGACGGCGCGTCGCCGACCTCGGCCACGAGCTGGGGCCGCTGCATCATCGTGTGCTTGAGTAAGTCGTCAAAGGCATCGTCGGCGATGTCACCGTCCTCGCCCGCCTCGGGCTGCTGGCCAGCTGCAGCGGCCGCACCGTAGGGCGAGGACGCGGCGGCGGCTGCAGCAAGACCGTCCCGGGGCCCTGCACCGTGCTCACCCTCCAGCAGAGCCCCGGCATCCGGTCGCTGGGAGGCTGCTGGGGGCAGCGCCGACCACAGCTGAGTGTCGAAAGCCGCCTCACCGGCGTGACCGGGATCGACTTCGATTGCCTCCTCCCCAGCCTCCGCCGGTCCCCCAGCACTCGGGGACTCACCAGCACTCGGGGACTCACCAACGCTACGCGACTCACCAGGACGTGGCGACTCGACCGCCCCCGCTGGATCGGCGGCGCTCATCCGGTCCCAGGCAGCGCGCCCCGCCATCCCGGACACCCGGCCGAGTCCGAGGGCCGAAACCCTGACGATGCCAGAACGCACCGGCAGCGACGGCCCGGAGGGTTCGACGTCCAACGGCCTGAGCAGCACACCGACCCCCGGGGTGCTCTGGTCGGCCCACAGACCGCCCTGCATCTGGATCCGAACCGTCTCGCCGGACTCGTCCGTCACGTCGGCGACAACATCTCCGCGGGCAACGGTCCGGATCTGAGCACCGTCGATCTGAGCGATCGCGAACGCCCCTGTCGTGCGCAGGCCCTCGGCGAGGATGACCTCGAGCACCTCGTCGATGCTGGCCCCACCGGACACACAGTCGTGCAGGGGAACGACGAGGGGGTGGTCGATGTCGGCGTGTAGCAACACGCACAGCCCCTCCCCGGACACTCCAACCCACTGGCCGGGGCGATACATGGCCGCCAGTCGTGTCTCCATGGTCATCCCTGCGCCTTTCCCAGCTGTCCCCGAGGGAGCGTCGTCACCACAGCGGTAGCAAGCACGTCGTCGTCGCTTGGCGTGACGTCGACGACGAGAACCGTGACGTTGTCGCGCGCGCCTCGTTCTAGGGCGAGCCCGATGAGCGCTTTCGCCGCCGCGTCCGGGTCGGTCGTTCGGCTCAGGACGCCGGCGATCTCGGCGTCCTCGACTTCGGTGACCAAGCCGTCGGAGCACAGCAGGAACCGCTCTCCGGGGACTGGAGGCGTCACCCAGAGGTCGACCTGCGGCGGCGGGGTCGTGCCCAACGAGCGCGTGATGATGTTGCGGTCCGGATGGTGACGCGCCTCGCTGGTCGTGATCCGACCCGCCAACAGGAGTTCTTCGACCTCCGAGTGGTCGATTGTCGCCCGAGCCAACTCGTCGCCGTAGAACCGGTAGACGCGGGAGTCACCGACGTTGAACACGGCCCAGTGCGGGGACCCGCCGACCCGGACCATGGCCAGACCTGCCACAGTCGTGCCCATCCCCCAGCGACTGGTCCCCTCCGCCGCCGCGACGATGGCGTTGTTCGCATGCACGAGCGCCGCAATGACGTCTTCGGGGCGGATCTCCTCGGGCTGGACATCGAGAGCGGCCATCGCGTCGACCGCCATCTCACTGGCGACGTCTCCCGCAGCATGTCCACCCATGCCGTCGGCCACGACGAACAACCGCTTCCCGGCGAAAACCTGGTCCTCGTTGAGTTGCCGAACGGCGCCGCGATCCGAGGCCCAGCCCACCACCATGGTGGCGACCATCCCGATCCTCCCGTTCGATATCGAATCGCCGAAAGCCGACCCGACCAGCCTCCGACGGGAACTGAAGGGCCCCGTCCGGTCTGCCAACAGCGGACAATACCCAACCCCGCCTGCCATCCCTCAGCCTGGCACAACCTCGGAGATCCACAAACCCCGGGAAAGGCCCGTGGTGCCGCCCGGTGACCGTCGGCGAAGATGGACCGGTGGTAAACGGCCATCCGGGGAACGGGGACACGATCATGGTCGACACGAACGGCGAAACGAGGGACGCGAGGCCGGTGCGGATCGCGTGCGTTGACGACGACACGCTCATTCGCGAAGGGATCGCCCGATTGCTCCCGGGCGTCGAGGTGGCAGGGAGTTTCCGCTCCGTGGAGGCATTTCTCGGCGAATCTCCCCGAGCTGACGTGGTGCTCCTTGACCTGTGGTTGACCGGCCCCAGCCTGGCGCGGATTGGGGAGCAGGGAGTCCCGGCCGTTCGGGCGGTGTCGACGGCTGGATATCCCGTCCTCATCTACACCAACGAACGCCGCAGGCACGTCTTGGCGGCCTGCCTGGCAGCTGGCGCCCGGGGAATCGTCCACAAGTCCGAGTCTTTGCCGACCCTGACGGCAGCGATTGCCACGGTGCAATCCGGCGGCCTGGTCATGACGACGGCCCTCACAGGATTGGCCGAGGTGTTTCAGCGCCGCGATGCCATGCCGGGCCTGACGCCTCGTCAGTTGGAAGTGCTCCGCGCCCGAGCCCGTGGGCAGTCCTATCGATCGATCGCATCGGACATGTACCTGTCGCCCAAGACCGTCGAGGAATACATGTCCGAGGTCAACCGGAAGTTCGCGAGCTATCTGCGAGATCACTCGCCTGCTGACCTGGAGCGCCTGCTGGGAGTGGGCCGGGAGGACCTGGCAAGCGAGGACTAGGGCTGACCAAGCCCCCGAGCGTGACCGTGGTCCCCTCCCCGGGGACGGAGTCCAGGGCGACTCGACAGCCATGTTCGTTGAGCGCGGCGACCACCTGCTCGCCGAGCCCGAAGCCCAACGGTGTCGTGTCGAGATTGAAGCCAACGCCGTCGTCCCTGATGACGACCTCCCACTCGCCAGCCAACGAATCTGCATGGACGACAACGGATTGCGCCTGCGCGTGCACCCTCACGTTGTGGAAGACCGTGGCCAGTGCGCGAGAGAGGGCGCGCGAGACGCCGGGGTCCAGACTCACCTCGTCGCCCAGCTCGACGTTCAGGGTCAGGGGGAGGTCACTGAACGGCCGGGCGGCCCCTCGGACCACAGTGGCCAGGTCGCGGGCGCCGGACCGGCCTCTGGGAGGCCCCGAGAGAAAGACCCGAATCTCGGCCGCACCCACTGCCGCTTGGCGCCGAAGCGCCAATTCAAGGTCCGGGTCGCTCTCGCCTCGCGCGAGCAACTGCAAGACCGTGGCCTGGTCGTGCAAGAGTCGGCGGTGCCGGTCCCGTTCCAACTCCCGCGCGGTGGAGGCCGCCTCGATACGGGCGCGATCAGCATCCGTAGCGAGGCGTCGCAGGTATCTCGCCCCAGCGTGCCCCAGGACCGCAAAGGCGAGGTATGCCGCGGAGTTCGTGATGGGCGTCACCGGGTCACCAGCCGCGTAACTGCCTGGCAGGATCCCGACGAGGTATGCCGCCATGCACACAAGTCCGGCGAGCATCGACTGCCACATGCGGGTCAGCCCGATACCAGCCCAGAATGCGCACGAAACGGTGATTGCATAAGCCCAGGCACCCCAGGAGTGATAGAGGGAAGGCTCGATCAGACGCGATTGGACGATGAGGAGCGCGGCGCCGAACGCCACGTCGGTGACGATAGCCCACGTCACGGCGACGTTCCGGGAACGGACGACGACGACGCCCCAGACCGCGAGTCGCCCGAGCCCGATGGCGATGAGCAGCGCGCTGCCCTGCGGATCTGTCGAATGTTCTATCGCCGTGGGTGACGCCAAGGACAACTGGAGCACATTGAGTGCCCACAACCCGATGAGGACGAGAACGATTGCCGCTTCGACGCCCTCCACAGTCGTGGGCAACTTCCCTCCAAGCCCCCATTCGCCGACTAATCTTTGCACCCGCGCCCACGCGCCCACACCGGGAAGGCGGTGGGCGAGTCGCGGCACCAGGGGAGAAACATCGGACACGACCTCGATTCTGGTCTCCAACGCCGGTGACGTCGAGACCCCAGGTATGGGGACTAGTCCCCACACGCTCCCGAGCGCTGGAAAGGCATTACCTCCCGATGGCGAGAACCTCTGTGAGCCCAGCGTCCATACATTCCATGAGGACGTCGATGTCGGCCACCCCCGTGCCGTCGATGGTCAACCCAATGCAGCACGTCCCGACGTGGGTGAGCATCGCGGCCATCATGGCCACTCCAGGCAGCGGCCCGAACGGAAACACCCGCTCGACCTTGGCTCCAGCCATATAGACCTCGTAGGGCAGCCCCGGCATGTTCGATGCCGACAGATCGGTCACGGCACCCATCCCCATGACCGCGGCGCCCACGGCCGAGGGCATCCGATTGACGGCGGGGGTGAGCACCGCAAACGAGTCCAGGGCAGGTTCAGCGAGTTGTTCGAGGATGACTCCCCGCAGCGCGGCCACCCGTTCGGCGGGGTCGACGATGCCGATCGGCGCCGCCAACATGGCGCCGGCGAACTTGTTGCCACCCATCGGGTCGTCGCTGCGTCGCATCGACACCGGCACCGTCATCGGGATCTCGTCGATGTCGACGCCGTGATGCTCGTGGTAGCGCCGCAGCCCACCCAGCAAGGCCGCGAGGTAGGCGTCGTTGACCGATCCTCCGGCCCGCTTGGCTGCCGCGCGTAGGTCGGCCAACGGGCACTCCAACGTCCGCATCACCCACACCCGGCCGTCCCGCGGGCGCAGTAGCGGGGACCCCGGAGCCGGAGGTGGCGAGAGCACCCGACGCAACGATGCCGCGAACCGTAGCGCATCGGATGCCGCGCCGCCTGGGTTGCGCGCCAACGATATTCCCGCGTCGGCTGCCGCAGCGAGGATGCTAGGAACCTGGCTGAGGGTATGCCGCGCACCCTCCACCGTGACCGACAGTGCATCGTCGCTACCGGGTGTTTCGGCTGGGTCGGGCTCGGGCCGGGTCGGCTTGTCAGGGGTGTGCTCGCGAGTGCGGCTCTGGACGAGCGACATGAGCTGCACTGCGCCAAGCCCGTCGGTCAGCGAGTGGTGCAGTTTGAGCAGGTATGCCGCCCGCCCACCCTCCAGCCCCTCGATGAGGGTGCCCTCCCACAAGGGCCGGGTCCGGTCGAACGGAGCCATCGCCAAGGTCTGGACGAGCGCCATCAGCCCGTCCATCGACCCGTCGGGGCCTTGGTGCATCCGGCGCAGGTGATAGCTCAGCGCGAAGTGCGCATCGGTTCGCCACACGGGCGGGCCGGTGGGGACCAGCGGCTCGACGACCCGCTGGCGCGAGCGCGGCACCAGCGACGTGGCCCACTCATGGGCAGCGACCAGGCGGTCCCAGTCGGGGACGCAGTCGAGGATGAGCAGGCTGCAGATCGTCGACGAGTGTTGCGGGTGGCGCTCGGAGCGCCACATCGTCGTCTCCAGCTCGTTCATCCGGTCGTCTTGCGACCAGGAGCCGTGTTGTGGGTCTGCTCCAGGCCCGGGCGCGGCTGCCGGGTTGGGGGTGGGCGGCATACCAGTCATCGCGCACCTGGCCAGTGGGCGAGGGTCGCGTCGAACCGATCGCGCAGCGTGGCCACTTGGGCGTCGAGGTCCCCGACCCGCAGGTCGGTCACCGGTTCGAGGATGGCGACGTCGATGGTCCCGGGTCGCAGCACCCGGGCGTGCCGGGGCAGGATCTCGCCGGTGTTGCGCAGCACGACAGGCACGACAGGCACTCCCGCTTGGATCGCCAGATGGAAGCCGCCCTTTCGGAAGCGGCCGAGCACCGGGGTGCTCGACCGGGTGCCTTCAGGGAAGATGAGCAACGACGTCCCGGCGCGGATCCGGGAGACGAGCGCGTCGAGGGTCGCCCGAGACTGGGCCGAGTTGCTGCGGTCGATGTATGCCGGTTCGATGAGCAGGCTCCCGACCAGACTCCGCGGGTCGAACCGGGCTTCCTTCTTGGCGACCACCGTGAACTCGCCCGGCATGATCGTCGCAGCGACCAACGGATCGACCGAGCTCTGGTGGTTGGCCATATAGACCGCCGGGCCGTCGGGCAGGTTCTCCGTGCCCACGACTCGCACCCGCACCCCGGCCAGGGTCAGCGCGCTCTGACACGCCAGCTGGACACCGAGGTTGATCCCCCGTTGCCGGTTGCCGGTGAGCAACCCCCAGGTGACCCCCGTCGCCGCACCGGCATTGAGCCCGCCGAGCGCGGCCAACGTGCGCGCCAGGTCAACGGGGGTGCCGTCGCTCGGATCGCGCAACATGACGACCGGCCACCCAAAGTTCTTCGCGGCCCCCCGCAACCCCGGGTGGGGGTTGAGCGCCACCGGCGAACCGACCGTCCCGAGGAAGGCGACGTCCTCGGCACCGTTGCCGTAGGCGAAGCTCTTCGGCAGATCGATGTCATGCGTCCGCGCGAACGCCCGCACCCCACTTGCCTTTTGGGTCCCCCAGAGCAGCTTCCCGACAAGCTCGCCGGTCAGGATCCCGTCCTGCACGGCCAACTCGGTGCAGACGAGATGCTCGATACCAAGGTCAGTGGCCACCGGCTGGATCTGATACTTGCTCGCCGCCGACGCGATGACCACCGTGTGACCGCGCCGTTGGTGAGCCCGGACGAGCTCGCGCGCCTCGGGCCGGATGGTCCCGGCGATCTTCTGGACGAAGAGCCGCTCGCCCAACTCGGCCATGGTCTCCTCGGTCTGGCCGCGCATCGCGGCATACCCCTTGACGGCCCCTCGCGTGGGCTCCCCGCCGAGGTAGGTCCCGTCGATGACGGCGACGAAGGTGCGCATGAAGTGCCCGAGGTCGACGTCGCGACTCTTCACCCGATCGGTGAAGAAGGTGCTCGCGGTATAACCCGCGACGAGAGTCCCGTCGAGGTCGAAGAACGCCCCGACGCTCGGCCCCGCGGGCGCTGCCTCGATCTGGGCGAGGCGCTCAGCGAACTCCACGGGCGCTCCTGCGGGTCTGCTCGATCCGGTCGATCTGATCCAATTGGGTTGCCACATCTTGGAGTTCGACGAGGAAGGCCGCCCGTCGCGCGCTCAACGACTCCCCCTCGTATGCCGCGTCGCCGGCATCGCCGCCCAGCAGACCCCGGTGCCGGGCCAGTCGCAACGCTGTCTTGTAGAGCTCGAGGGACACCGATTCAGCACTGGCGATGCGCCGTTCCAGCTCCCATTGCTGTCCGACGCGCAGTGCCTCGTCGAGGATGTCCTCCTCGGAGAGCACCGAATCCCCTCCTGCCGCAAGCCGATCCGCCACCACGAGATAGGCGTCGACGAACGGCCGGAGCACGAGATGAGCGACGTGCAGGTCCGTGGCCTCCAGGATCGCCCGCGCAGCCGCCGAGGTGAGCACCCCGGGCTCGGCCGGCGAGATCGGCGACATGAGCGCCAACTCCGCGCGCAACTCGCGCTCGAAATCGTCGCGCCCAGGGAAGAAGAACTCGAACTTCAACAGGTCACGCAACGCCTTGGCCCGCTCCCAGGCAGCCCGCTCGACGTCGGCCCCCTCGGGCGCAGCGATCGCGTCGAGAAGGGACACCTCGCCGATGGCTCGGTCGACGAGCATATGGATGACGGTGTTTCGATAGAACGCCGCGACGAGGTGCTGCTCGGGTGCGATCCGCCAGACCGGCTCGGTGCCGGCGTCGAAGACCGTCAGCACCCCGGAGGCGACCAACTCCTGCAACGCCCGCCGGATGGTCGACTTGTCCGTGAGAGACGCGGCCCCCGCAACCGGCCAGCGCCGATCCCGGATGTAGCGCGCCAGCGGCTCGACCGTGTCAAGGACGCGCTCGAAGGTCAACGCCCGGTCGGCACCCAGCAGCGCCAGGCAGACGACCGCGGTGGTCGTCACCGGGGTGGCCCGGTTGATCCGGTGGCTCGCGTCGATGGCAACCCGCTCGACGGCCTGCGACGTGTCGTTGCCGTCGGCCCGCAGCGCGGCCATCCGCTCGCGCAACGGGAACGGCTCACCGATCGAGACATAGGCCCGACCCAGGCGCCCGCCCTGCGACCGCGCGAATCGGACCAACCAGCGCAGGTCTTCGGGCGTCTTTCGGCTGCCCCGCGCCTCGGCGGTCATCCCCGCGACCTCGTGGAGCTGGTCGTAGACGATCGACACCGGGACGAGCATGACGTCGGGCCCGTCACTCGCCTCCGCGGCGTCGGACAGATAGCGCAGTATGCCGTGCACCGGCGGGCGCAGCTTGCCCGTCCGGGTGCGTCCGCCCTCGATCGACCAGGCCAGGTTCGACCGGCGCTTGACCAGGTGGGCGATGTAGGCCCGCAAGGTCAGCCGATAGACCGGGATCTCCTTGGTCGCCCGTTTGATGAAGATGACCCCCGTGCGGCTGACCAGATCACCGACGACCGGCAGATCGAGGTTGGCCCCACCGAACGTGAACAGGGGCGAAAACCGCCGGGAGGCAAGGACATTGGGCAGGACCCAGCCGTCGAGGTAAGACCGGTGCGAGAAGACGATGGCCAGGCTGTGCTCTCGGTCGAGCGCCTTGAGCCGGACGATGTCCTCCTCGTCGACGAGCACGTCGTGAGCCCGCATGATCCAGGCCCCGAGCTTGTCCCACGACTGGGTGGCCCGGGGGTCGTGCGAGGCGGCCATCTCGCGCAGGTGCTCCGCCGCTTCGGCGCGGACCTGGCCGAGAGGCAGATCGTGCTCGGCGGCATACCGCTCAAGGGAGGTGACCAGCCCCGGGTCGGCGAGCAGCTCGTCGAGGTCCGCGGAGCCTGCGACCGCGCTCGCGGCGTCGCGGGCGCGCCGCGTCACCGAACTGACCCATCCGCGGGCCGTCCCGGCCAGGTGCTGTGCATCCACGGGTCAGGTCTAATGCCCGGACGGGCCAGGGTCAACCGGCTGTCCGGCTCCGGTCGTGCCGTCGAGCGTCGAGGGGACGGCTCAGCAGCGTTCGATGACGGTGGCGTTGGCCATGCCGATGCCTTCGCACATGGTCTGCAGGCCATAGCGTCCGCCGGAACGACGCAGCGCGTGGACGAGGGTGACCATGAGCCGCGCCCCGGTCGCTCCCAGCGGGTGACCCAGCGCGATGGCGCCGCCGAGCGGGTTGGTCCGGGCCGGGTCAGCTCCGGTCGCCTTGAGCCAGGCCAGGACGACCGGAGCGAACGCCTCGTTGACCTCGGCCTGATCGATGTCGCCGATCGCCAGGCCCGCCCGGCCCAGCACTCGCTCGGTCGCCGCGATCGGCCCGTCGAGCATGACGATGGGGTCGGAGCCGACGACGGTGAGGGCGTGGATCCTTGCCAGCGGCGTGAGGCCGTGCGTGCGGACCGCCGCCTCGGAAGCCAGCAGGAGCGCTGCGGCCCCGTCGGACACCTGGCTGGACACGGCGGCGGTGACCCGGCCGCCGTCGCGGACCGTCTTGAGGGTCGCCATCTTCTCCAGCGACGTGTCGGCGCGCGGGCCCTCGTCGGCGGCGAGGGCGGCATACGGGACGATCTCATCGGCGAACGCCCCGGCGGCTTGCGCGGCGAGCGCGCGCTGGTGACTGGCCAGCGCGAGGTCCTCCATGTCGGAGCGGGTGATCTCCCACCGGTCGGCGATGAGCTCGGCGCCGTAGAACTGGCTCACCTCGGCGTCGCCGTAGCGCGCCGCCCAGCCGTCGCCACCGAACGGGTGCCCAAGACCTTGGGCTGCGCCGACCGAGGCGGGGCTCCAGATCGGGACCAGGCTCATCACCTCGACGCCGCCCGCGAGCACCAGATCCTGTTGTCCCGCAAGGATCCCGTAGGCCGCGAAGCTCACCGCCTGCTGCGATGAGCCGCACTGGCGGTCGACGGTCGTGCCGGGGACGGACTCGGGCAGGCCGGCGCTGAGCCACCCGGTGCGGGCGATGTTCGTGGCCTGCGCGCCGATCTGGTCGACGCAGCCCCAGACGACGTCGTCGACCGCTGTCGGGTCGATGGCGGCGGTCTCGACGGCGGCCCGCATGACGTGAGCGGACAGATCGGCTGGGTGGACCCCGGCCAGGCCGCCGCCGCGGCGACCGACGGGTGAGCGGACGGCGCTGACGATGTATGCCTCGGCCATGAGTCCACCAAAGCACGAGTTGGGGTGGGCCGGGAGGCAGGGGCGGACGACGATGGGCCCGCCATGACCGATCTCACGTCCCGCTGCTGGACGCTTACCCGACCCCGACCTCCGAGGCCCGGACCAACCCCGCCAAATTCGCCCAGGGCCGACCCACCGGCCCCCTGCTTGGTGCAGCGCAGGAAGCCACGACAGGCGGGACGCCCGCGCACCATGACGGCGCCCATGACGGCGCGCCCGCTGCTGTTCCAACAGCAGCACCGGCGCCGCCATCGGCACCGTCATCACGCGCCTGTTGCTGCTGAGCGGAACTGGGCGGCATACCCGATCTTGTGGGTAGGCGGAGCGGCCTGGTCGGCAGTCGGCAGCCCACACCGGGCGTGGGGCATTCCGAGAAGCCGTCGCAGCGTGGGTGATCACGCCAGCGCACGCTGCTTCATCGGCGGCTCCAGCCCCGGTTCGGGCACCCAACGGTCATGACATGGGAGCTGACGTCGTCGTGAGCCCGCCGTGGAGAACGTCGTGCCGGCTCTCGACCTCGTGGCGCATGGACCTGCGGAAACGTGAGAGCCGACGAGGGGACTTGAACCCCTAACCCCCTGTTTACAAGACAGGTGCGCTGCCAATTGCGCCACGCCGGCGGGAGGCTCGCGGCATACCGGATGGCGTGCGGCGAGGCCCCGGAAAGCCTACCGGCCCGCGGTCCACACCTTCCTCTTCCCCGTATGCCGTTCGCCCACCATGGACCCGGCGCTGCCCGTTCGCACCGGAGTTCGACGGGTCAGGTCGTCGGGCGGCCAGCCACGGTCACCGAGACCCCGAGGCCGATCATCAGTGCCCCGCCGCCGACACCCAAGCGGGCCAGCCGCCGGGGACTGCGCGCGAACCAGTCCCGCGCCCGCCCCGCCGCCAGCGCCCACACCGAGTCGCCGGCGAGCGCCATCGCCGCGAACACCGCACCGAGCGCGAGGATCTGCGGCTGCGGTGCGCCCGCCGGGTCGACGAACTGTGGCAGGAGCGACGAGAGGAACACCAGGGTCTTCGGGTTGGTCAACCCGACAGTCAGCCCCTGCACCAGGCTGCTGCGATCCGAACCGCTGCGATCAACGCCCAGCGAGGCCCTCGCCCCGTCACCCCCCGAACGCGCCGCCAGCAGCGCCCCGGCCAGCTCGCCCCGGTGCCGGATCGCCTGCACACCGAGGAAGACCAGGTATGCCGCCCCCACCAGTTTGACGACCGTGTATGCCGTGGCCGACGCCGCCAACACGGCCCCCAACCCGAGGGCCACAAGGACGCTCTGCACGAGCAACCCCAGGGCATTGCCGACCACCGTCAGCAGCGCGGCGCGGCGCCCGACGGTCAGGGCCCTCCCGATGGTGAACAGCAGGCTGGGGCCCGGGATGGCGACGATCACCGCCGCCGTCGCGAGGAAGGCGAGCAGCAGCGGTCCGGCGGGCACGCCCGCCAGTATGCCGTCTGGGCGCGACCCACCGCGTCAAACCGTCGCGGGGTCATACCCTTGCCGCGTCCGACCGTCGCAGCGCCACGACGGCGACGATCGCTCCCGCGGCGCCGGGCTGATGGCCCTGCGACGGCCTCAACGCCAGGCGGAGAGCAACCCCGGGGGACCGGACATCGGCCCCCAGAACGGTTGTCCGCCCCGCAGGAGGCACCACACCAGCGCGACCAGCGCACCGGCGACGAGCACGGCACCGACGACGCTCGTCATGAGCCCGGGCCGCACCAGGCCACGCACCAGCGAGCGCGAGCCCCGCCGCAGCGACGCTCCGCCCGGACCCCACCAAGCCATCAGTAGCCCGGCGGCCATCCCACCGGCGAGGGCAACCGGCTGGTTGGGGTTGGGCGCGCCCGCGGTGATCGCCGACATCGCCAGCGCCAGGCACAACACCCCGGCGATCGCGACGAGCAGGGGCAACAGCAACCCGACGAGGGTCGCGACAGCACCGGTGAGAGCATGCCAGGGTCCGAGGGCAAGGCTCACGGGGAGGTCGCTGCGCCGTTCGCCGCGCTCGAATCGGCGCAGCACGATCGCCGTCATCGAGCGGTCCGCGATCCGGGCCAGCGTCGACCAAACCAGGACGGCCACTGCAGCCAACGCCGGAGCCACGGTCGCAAGGGCCACGAGGAAGAGCAGCCCCACGACCAACGTCCCGGAGCGGTCCGGCCGCCCGATCCGAGGGTCGGGGGCACCAGGTCCACCCTGGAAGCCGACCTCCCGGTCGGGGTTGTCCCACTTGTCGTCCGCGGGCGCGAACGGTCTGGGGAGTCCGGGCGGGCCAGCGGGAATCGGGCCAGCGGGAATCGGGCCAGCAGGAATCGGGGCAGCAGGAATCGGGGCGGCAGGGATCGGCGGTCCGGCCGACGGTGGCGGGGGGGCGGCATACCCGAGAGGGGCGGCAGGGGCACTCACCGGTGGGCCCGCGGGCCGACCGATCGGTGCTGGAGCGGCATACCCCATCGGCGTCACGACCGGGTAGGGCGAACCGGTCGGTGGCGCCATCGGCAGGACCTTGGTATGCCGTGCGCCGGCCACGCCGGCCACGCCGGCCACGCCGGCCACGCTGCCTGGCTGCCCCGCGCTCGCCGACACTGCGCCCGGCTGACCCCCCCCTGGGTGCAGCGGCAGGACCTCGGTGGCGAATCCGCCTGCCGCATAACGCTCCAGAGCGGCCATCACCAGCTCGGCCGGCGGGCGCGCGTCGGGGCGCGTCGACAGTGCCGCCGCGAGCAGGGGCTCGAGCCGGGCGTCCACACCGTCCAGGTCACAGTTGCCGGCCCGCACCCGGGTCAGGACGATGCTCATCGACCCACGTCCAAACGGCGGGCGCCCGGTCGCGGCGAAGGCCAGGGTGGCCGCCCAGCCCCACCAGTCCGTTGCCGAGGTAACCGCTGCACCCTCGATGACCTCCGGCGACAGATAGCCAGGCGTGCCCATCACCAGACCGGTGGCGGTGAGCCGGGCGTCCTCGGCAACATGGGCGATGCCGAAGTCGATGACGACCGGGTCGCCGTCGTCATCGAGCAGGACGTTGCCGGGCTTGAGATCCCGATGCACCACCCCGACGGCATGGATGGCTTCCAACGCTCCGTGCAGTCCGCGGGCCAGCTGCAGCAGCGCCGGTGGTGACAACGGCCCTTGCGCGTCGACGAGATCGTCCAGGACGTCGCCGGCGATATAGCGGGTGACGACGTAGGGCCGCGACCCGCCGAGGTCGCAGTCGATGACAGGGGCGACCCGCGGGTGTCGGATGCGAGCCAGCGTCGCGACCTCGCGCTCCAGGCGGGCCCGGGCCTCCGGGTCGTGGGCGACATGCGGCCGCAGGACCTTGATGGCGACGGCCCGCCCGTGCGGATCGAGGGCAAGGTGCACCACACCCATGCCCCCCTCGCCGATCCGCTGGATCAGCCGGTAAGGGCCTAGACGCTCGGAGAGCGCCTCGGTGTCGGCCGTCATGCAGACAACGGTAAGCGAGCCCAGCGCGCGGCGAGGCACGGTCGGCGTGTCGTCTGGCCGAACCCTCGCTTCTTGGGCCTGCCGGAGTCCTACTGCTGGATGTATTCGACCAGCTGGTCGCGCTCGGACTGCAGCGAGGCGATCCGGTGCTTGACGATGTCGCCGATGCTGACGATCGCCACGAGCTTGTCGTCCTCGACGACCGGAACATGCCGGATCCGCTGCTCGGTCATCGTCGCGGCCAACCCCTCGACGGTGTCCGCGGCCGTGCACGTGGTCACGTGGGCGGTCATGATGGCGCTCACCGGCCCGGACAGCACGGTGGCGCCCTGGCGGTGGAGGTGGCGGGCCACGTCGCGTTCGCTGACGATGCCGACGACCGAATGGCCGTCAGGCGACACGACGAGAGCACCCACGCCTCGCTCGGCGAGGACGGACAGCAGGCGGGTGACGTCCTCGTCGGGACGGATCGTCGCGACCTCGGACCCCTTGTTGCGCAGCACGTCGGAGATCTTCATACCGGGGACGGTAACGCCCGAAGCCACCTCGCGCCAGCCAAAGCACCGGGCGACTTTCTCCTTCAGGGCCGCGCGCGTCGACCCGTGGCGGAGCGCAACGCCTGTGGCCGAGGGGTATGCCGCTCGCGCTGCTGCACGACGCAGCTCGCGGTCGACCCCCGCACGACAAGCTCCGGCCGAAAGAGGAATTCCTTTGCCCGAGTGTTGGATCCGCCGATGACCTCGACCAACGCGGTGACGGCAGTCTCGCTCATCGCCGTGACGTTCTGGCGGATCGTGGTTAACGGCGGATCGGTGAAGGCCACCAGTGGCGAGTCGTCATATCCGACGACCGAGATATCCTGCGGGACCCGAAGGCCGCGGGCCCGGACCGCCTGGACCGCCCCCAAGGCCATGAGATCCGAGGCCGCCGCGATCGCCGTCACCCCGAGGTCCAGCAGCCGGGCCGCCGCGGCCGCTCCACCGTCGACAGTGAAGAGGTCGTGGACGACCAGCGCGTCCACGTCGGCTCGAGACAGCGCGGTATGCCGCCCCATCGCGCCCCGGAAGCCCCAGACCTTGCGGATGACCGGGATGAAACGCTCCGGTCCGGCGGCCAGCCCGATTCGTTCATGCCCGAGGCCGACCAGATGGGCGACAGCCAACTCGACGGCAGCGACGTCGTCGTTGGCGATCGTGGGCACGTTCAAACCGTCGACCGACCCGTTGACCAGGACGAGCGGCATACCGAGATCGCGCAGCCGAAAGTAGCGCTCGGTCTTCGCATCGGAGTCGGCATGCAACCCGGAGATGTTGATGATCCCGGAAACGCCGTGGTCTAGCAGCGACTGGACGTAGTCGTCCTCGTGGATCCCGCCGGCAGTCTGCGTGCACAGGATCGGGGTGAAGCCGCGTCGGGCCAGCGCGGTCTCGATGAGCTGAGCGAAGGCCGGGAAGATGGGGTTGGTCAACTCGGGGAGGATCAAACCCACGAGCCCTGCGCTCTTGCGTCGCAGATACGTCGGCCGCTCGAAACCGAGCACGTCGAGAGCCACGAGGACCGACTGACGAGTCGCTTCGGAGACCCCCGGATGATCGTTGAGCACTCTGCTGACCGTCGCCTCGGAGACCCCGGCCGCAGCGGCGATGTCGCGCTGGCGAGCACGCGCCATCAGCATCGACCTCCTCGCGAATCGCCCCGACCCACCCCAACAGCCGCCGACCGATCGGCCGACAGCGGCTCCCACAGCCGAATCGACACCCCGGGCCCCCTGGCCGATAGCGTCAGCGTAGGGCCGGTCAGGGTGCCCCCGCCACCCACGATGACCCGACTGTGGGCAATGCCCGGCACGCCGTCGACGTCAAGACAGATCGGCGGATGCGTTGCCCGAGCGACGTGCACGAGGACCGACTCGCCGGGGGCCTCGCGCAGGAAGACCAACGCGTCGGCGGCGGCATACACCCAGCGCAGGCCGCCACGGCGCAAGGCGACCGACTCGCGACGCACGGACGCGAACTCCCGGTATGCCGCGAGCAAACCTTCGTCCCACCCGTCACCGTGAGTGCCGTCCCCGGCTGAGCCGTCGTCAGGTGCGGTGTCCTCGGCTGGCCAGGGCATCGGGCGGCGACCATCCTCACCGAACCGCCCCCGCATCCCGATCTCGTCGCCGTAGGTGACCATGGGAATGCCAGGCATGGTGAACAACAGCCCAGCCGCAACCACCACGAGCGCGGGGTCGCCACCAACGAGGGTGCGGATCCGCGACGTGTCGTGCGAGCCGAGCAAGGTGAACGAGCGGACGAGCGAAGACCACGGGATCCGCGAGGTGAAGTCGAGCATCGCGTCGGCGACCAGCTCGCCCGGCAACCGCGGCACCCGCACCGGTTGACCGAGAAAGTCCGACGGCGCGTCGGGGTTGTCCGGCGAGGTGAGCCAGGTCCACACCGGGCGGGTGAAGCCGGCGTAGTTCATCACCCCGTGCCACCCGTCGCCGGTCAGGTCCGTCGACGTGTCGTGGCAGTGTTCGGCGACGACGAGGGCCTGCGGGTTGGCTGCAACGCTTACCGCGCGAACCTCCCGCGCCACCTCGTGATAGAGGTCGTCGCCGCGGTGCCGTCCGGTCATATTCGCGACATCGATCCGCCACCCGTCCAGCCCACCGGCGGGGCCCAGCCAGCGTTGGACGACGCACTGGGGATCGTCGAAGAGCCGTCGCCGCAGTTCCCGGCTGGCGTGGTCGAGTTTGGGCAAGGACGGGACGTCGAGCCACGCGGCATACCGGCCGTCTGCGTCGAAGAAATAGAAGGCGCGCTCGGGCGCCTCCTCGTCCGCGCGGGCCGCGACGAACCACTCGTGGGTGACCCCCGTGTGGTTGCTGGTGAAGTCGCCCAGCACCCGTATGCCGCGGGCATGCGCCGCGTCGGTGAGCCGGCGCAGTGCCTCGTCGCCGCCGAGCACGGGGTCGACCTCGTCGAAGGTGTGGGCGTCGTAGCGGTGGTTGGACCGGCCGGGGAAGAACGGCGTCAGATAGACGACGTCGAAGCCCAGACCAGCGATGTGGTCGAGGTGCTCGGCGATCCCGTCGAGGTCGCCGCCGAAGAACTGCCGACTGCAGGCGGACGGAGAGCCGATCTCGACCGGGTCGGTCCAGGCAGCCGGGATGGCCCACTCGGGGGTCGGTCGCGCGTCGGCGGCGGCCGAGCGGGCGAACCGGTCCGGGAAGATCTGATAGACAGCCGCGTCGAGGTGCCACTGCGGCAGCGGCGAATCGGCAGCAACGATGCGGAAATTGGCCCCGTCGGGCACGTCGCGCAAGTGCGCACCGGCACCGTTCACCCAGAGCCAGCCGACCGGGCCACCGGACAGCAGCCAGCGGTAGGACGTCACCCGGTTGCGACAGTCAAGCTCGGCCCGCCACCAGGTCTCGCGCTCGCTTGAACGCTCGACGTCGCGCACCGCGGCGACGAAGCGCGGCTCCCCGTCGTGCAGCAGACGCACGTATGCCGCGGCATACGGCGCCTCCCCGGGTCGGGTCGTGCCGGCCGGGACCCGCAACCAGACGGTGACCCGGTCGCCCAGGCGCGGAGTTTCGGTCGAGACGTAGAGCGCCGAACCGTCGTGGTGCGGCCGGTCCAGCCCGACCCCGGGGATGGGTCCCGTCACTTCACCGACCCGGCCGTGAGGCCACCGATGAGTTGTCTCTGGAACGCCAGGTACATGAGCACGATGGGGGCCGAGGCCAACACCGCGCCGAAGCAGAACGCCCCGAAGTATTTGTTTCGGTCGGCGGTGAGCAGGGCGTTGAGGCCGACGCCGAGAGTCTGGGCGTCGACGTCCTTGAGGAACACGCTGGCCAGGAGGAACTCGTTGAACAGGCCGATGAACTGGATCATCCCGACGGTGACGAGGATGGGGGTGATGAGCGGCAGGGTGATGGTGAAGAACACCCGGGCGTGGCTGGCCCCATCGACTTTGGCGGCCTCGTCGAGCTCCTTGGGCACCGTGTCGAAGTAGCCCTTGAGCAGCCAGACGTTGCCGCCCATCGCTCCACCGAGGTAGGCAAGGATCAGGCCGATCGAGGTGTTGAGCCCGAACTGCGGGATGACGTCGCCGAGGTCGGTGAAGATCCGGAACAAGGCGACGAAGGTGAGCAGCGACGGGAACATCTGGATGAGCAGCAGGGTCATCAGCCCAGGGCGCCGACCCTGGAAGCGCAGCCGAGAGAACGCGTATGCCGCACACACCCCGATGAAGACGGCCGCGATCGAGCCGATCCCCGCGATGATGATGGTGTTCTTGTACCAGGACCAGAACGGTCGTGACGCGGTGAGGTCGTCGTAGTTGCCGATCCCGAAGCTGTCCGGGATGAGCTGGGTCGTGTTGAGGTTGCCCGAGGGATTGACCGCGGCAGCGACGATGAACCAGATGGGGAACAGGGCGAACACCAGCGCCCCTGCGATGGCGAGGTAACGCACGGCCTGCCAGGGGTCCCGGCGTTTGGTCGAGGCTGCCGGTTCGGGCGTGGCGACTCGGGTCGGGGCGTCGGCGGGGGTTGGACGGATTGCATCGGCGGTCATCAGTTCACGTCCTCCAGGGATGCGGTGCGGCGGAAGCCCTGCAGCGAGATGAGGGCGACAATGACGAAGATGAACATCGAAATCGCCGCGGCGAAGCCGAAGTTCGGTGTCGTGCCACCGATGGCCAGGCGGAACGCGTAGGTGATGAGCAGATCGGTCGAACCGACTTGGGTCTGATTTCCCTCGAACGGCCCGCCGTTGGTCAAGAGGTAGATGAGGGCGAAGTTGTTGAAGTTGAAGGCATACGAGGCAACGAGCAGCGGCCCGACGGCCACGAGGACTAGCGGCATGATGATCGAGCGCACCGTGCGCAACCCGGAGGCGCCGTCGATCTTGGCCGCTTCCTTCACGTCGGTCGGCACGGCCTGCAGGGCACCGGTGCAGATGAGGAACATGTAGGGAAAGCCCAGCCACAAGTTGGTGATGAGGATGGCGATCTTGGCCCAGGTCGGATCGCCCAGCCAGTCGATGCTCATCCCGAAGGTCTTGTTGATGAGCCCGAAGTTCTGATCCTGGTTGAACATCTGCCGCCAGACCAGCGCCGTGACGAAGCCGGGCAACGCGTAGGGAAGAATGAGCAGCGACCGCCAGATCCCCTTGCCCTTGATCCGTTCGTCGTTGAACAGCAGGGCAAAGCCCATGCCGAGCAGGAACGTCGAGACGACACTGATGAGGGGGAAGATGAGGTTCCAGACGAGGATCTTGAGGAAGCCGTTGCGCAGCGTCTCGTTGGTCAAGGCGTCGGTGTAGTTGCGCAGGCCGACGTTCTCCTGCCAACCCGACGTCAACGACTGACCCTGGCCGTCTTCGGGCACCCACAGGGCGTTCTGTGGCACGTAGCGCTTGCCGGTTGTCGTGTCGATGAGCCGGTCGGCTGCGGCGTCGTATTCCAGCGAGGCTTTGCCGACGAACGCCTCGGACAGCCCTGAGGTCTTCAGACCGCCGCCCTCGACCGGCACCGCAATGCTGGACAGGTCCTTGGACCGGGCGTTGACCTCGCGGGCGCTGAGAATCTGGTAGCCAGTCGCCGCGGTGATCTTGCCGGTCGGGCCCTTCTCGACGCCGTCGGTGAGGGGCGCCAGGCCCTCGGGCGTGCCGGCATACGTCGCGCTGTCCTTGGGGTCGGTGAGCAGCAAGGTGAGGTCCCCCGTGGCGACATCGCCGCCCTCCTTGACCGCGACGGACATGGCGTAGCGCGGGGCGCCCTCGACCTCCTTGACGGTCTGGGCGATGAGATAAGTGATCGACTCGTCCTTGGTGCCCATGTGACCGTCGCCGTAATTGGTGAACGAGGTCATCACCGTGAAGACGATCGGCCAGATCTGCAGGGCGACGAGGAAGAACAGCCCGGGAAAGAGGTACTTCATGGGCACGGCCCGAGTCGTTCCGTAGATCGCCAGGACACACATGGCGATGAACGCGACACCGACGACCGCCCACAGGCTGCCGGCCGCGGCGAACTTGCCGCCGATCCAGACGAGCAGGGCAAGGGCGGCGGCAATGGCTACCCATTTGACGAGGACCCACGGGCTTCTGGTCACAAGGCGCTCCAAGGCGGACGGGCGGGAGGGGCAAGGGGAACGGCGCGGACGGCGGCAGCGAGTGCCGACCCGCGCATACGGAACACGCGAGGGGTATGCCGCTCGGGCCGGCCGGATGACCGGCCGGCCCGAGCGTGGGTCAGCTGAGGGTCAGCCGGCCTTCTTGATGTTCGCCTCGATCTCGGCCTGGGCCGCCTTGAGCCGGTCGGCCGCCGTCGCCTTCTGGGCGATGATGTCAGCGGTCGCCTGGCCCATCGGGCCCCAGACGGAGTTCATCGCGGGGATGTTCGGCATCGGCAAGGCACCCTTGCCGGCCTCGAACCAGGCCTTGATGTCGGGGTCGGACGCCGCGACCTGGGTGTAGGCCTCGGTGAGGGCCGGCGGACGCTTGCCGATGTTGTACATGTCGATCTGCAGATCCTTCTTCGTCACGTACTTCGTGACGAACTCCTGCGCGAAGGCGTCGTTCTTGGCCTTGGCCGAGACGTAGAACATCTGGACGCCGAGGAACGGGGTCATCTGCTTGCCTCCGATGGTCGGCAGCGGCGAGATGCCGTACTTGATGCCGGCCTTCTTGGCCTTGTCGATGGCCCACGGGCCGGTCATGGCATAGGGCGCCTTGCCCGCATCGAAGACCTGGTCGACGATGCCGCCGTCGACGTTGGTCGACAAGATGCCGTCCTTGCCCAGCTTGGCGAGTTGCTCGCCACCCTGGATCGACTCGGCCGAGCCGACGATGACCTTGGTCGGGTCGTAGTCGCCGTTCTCCTTCTGGGCGAACACGCCGCCGCCGAAGGCCTTGAGGAACGGGTAGGCGTGGTAGGCGTCGCCAGTCTTGCTCACGGTCAGCAGAACCGCGTTGGTGGCCTTGCCCTCCTTCACCAGAGCCTGGCCCTTGGTGACCATCTCTTCGAAGGTCTTGGGCGCGTCGGGGGCCAGCGCGGTGTTGCGGACGATACCGATGTTCTCGACGGCATACGGGACGCCGTAAACCTGGCCGTTGAACTTGGCCGCGGCCATCGCCTCGGCCGGGAACTTGCCTTGGTCGGCGGCGGAGAGGTTGATCGGCTTGACGGCCTGGTTCTGGACGAGCTCACCGAGCCAGTCGTGGGCGCCGACGATGACGTCCGGGCCCTTGCCCGCGTTGGTGGCGTCCTTGAAGTCCTTGCGCACGTCGGTCGA
>JBGAQN010000096.1:0-9225 GCA_044220725.1 Dermatophilaceae bacterium | reverse complement strand
GCTCGACCTGGTGGGTGAGCGCCAGCTCGACATACTCAGCCTCGCTCGCGGTTCCTGTCGACGCCGCGTTGGCATAGGAGATCCGCGGGTGGGGGTGGAAGCCGGCCGAGAACGCGATGGGCACCTGGGCCCGCCGCAGGGCGCGTTCCAGCGCTCGCTGGAAGTCGCGGGTCGAGGAGAACCGCAGTCGCCCGCGCTTGGCATAGCGCAGCCGCACCTTCTGGACGACCGGCGCGGGGGGTGGACCTTCGGGTTGACGCTGTTGGGCCATGGGTCAGCCCCGCTCGGCCTTGCGCCGGGCCTCCTCGCGGCGACGCTCGGCGTCGGCGCGGTGGATGACCATGGCCTCCTCCAGGGTCGGAGCGGTGCCGCCGAGCCTGGCCGGCATCAGGTGCGCCTCGTCGGCCCGCATCGGTGGGTAAGCCACCTGCTGGGCGTCGAGTTGTACCTGCATCCGGCGCTTGAGTTCAGCGGTCACCTCGACGATGTCGGCGTCTGCCGCGACCGGCATCGGCTCCCCCACGGAGAGGAAGATCGGCGTGTTGGTGCGGCCGAGCTTCTTGGGGTGGCCCTTGGTCCACACCCGCTGAGCGCCCCAGACCGTCGTCGGCAGGATCGGCACGCCCGCCTCCTGGGCCATGCGCGCCG
The DNA here is from genome assembly GCA_044220725.1 of Dermatophilaceae bacterium. Classification (GTDB taxonomy): domain Bacteria; phylum Actinomycetota; class Actinomycetes; order Actinomycetales; family Dermatophilaceae; genus Phosphoribacter. The sequence continues at coordinate 8,577 of JBGAQN010000096.1, read as the reverse complement.
CGCCGAGCTTGAACTCCTTGAGCTCGAAGGACCGCGAGATGGTTGCCTCGGGATAGACCCCGACGATCTCGCCATCGCGCAAGGCCGACACCGCATGCCGGTATGCCGCCGCGCCGGCTGTGCGGTCCACGGGGATGTGCTTCATCCCGCGCATGAGCGGGCCGCTGAGCTTGTGGTCGAAGACCGACTCCTTGGCCATGAAACGCACCAGCCGCCGGGCTGGGAGTGCCGCGTACCCGGCATACGTGAAATCGAGGTAGCCGGTGTGGTTGATCGCCATCACCGCACCGCCGCGTCGGGGCACGTGGTCCGCGCCGACGATGGAGAAGCGCAACCCCTGCGCGAGGAAGAGGGTGCGGGCGACGCCGATGACCGGCCAGTAGACGAGATCCACGAGAGCCACCCTAGGGCCGTCGTGCCAGACTTCCCGCGTGACCACCTGGGGATGGGTCCGCGCGGCGGCGCTGGTCGCGCTTCACGGACCGTTGTTGGCGCTGGCGTCGATCGGGTGCCTGCTCGTCCCCGCGGTCCTCTGGCGTCCTGACCTGGTGGTGCCCGGGTTGTCCGTCGCCAGCCTTGCCGCACTCGGGCTGCTCCCCCCGTATGCCGCGCACCGGATCCTCGAGGTAGCCCGCCGCAACGGAGGGTTGAGCACTCCCCCGCCCGACCAGCTCAGGCGGCTGAGCGAGCACGCGACGACGCGGCTGCACGAGGCGGTGCTGCCCACCGACCCACCGACGTGGTACGTCGCGGCGCGGGCGCTCGGTCGGCCGGTCGTGGTCACGGGACTGGGTTGCTCGTTCGCGGTGCTCGACCCGGCCCAACCAGGCTCCACTGGCCCGCAGGATGTGGCGTCCCGGCCGGTCGCAGGCACCTCACCAGAGCTGTGGGACGACATGACCCGCGGCACAGCACCGGGACTCACTCTGCTCGGTGTGTTGGCCTGGTGGTTGCGCTCCTGGATCGACATGTCCCGGTGGCTGCTGTCGGTGTGGTCGCTGCGCCCCGGCCCCAGTATCGAGACGCGGATCGTCCTGCTGCCGTGCATCGTCTTCCTCCCCCTCACCGCCACGGCCGGTGCGCTGGCGTACCTCGCCACCTGGGTCTCCCTGACCCTCACCGGCGCGCCGCGAGCTCACGCCATCGCTCGGATGTGCGCGACGCACGACGGGCATCCCCAGGAGGTGACCGACCTGGCCGACTCCGACGATCGCCGCGTGGGGTGGTCCAGCTCGCGCGATATCGCGCCCCTCACCCGACGGCGACTGGCCGGGCCAGGTGGGCAATCGTCCGCTTCGCACCCAGCCGAACCGAGCCGCGCGCGTTTGCCCCTTGCCCTGGCGGCAGCGTTCTCCCCCTTCGTCCGGTGGAGTCAGCTGGCCACCGCGGTCCTGTTCGCCGCGTCGGTCGCCGTGCTGGTGGCCGCGACCGGAGGGACTGCCCGGTATGCCGGGTCCGCCCTCTGCGCGCTGGGAGCCCTGTTCACGACTGCGCTTCCGGCCCGCATGACCGTCCATCGGGAACTCCACGAGCAGGAGGAACGCCGCCAACGGGTGGTCGTGGCCGTCGGACCGCAAGACGACACCGCTGCGATGTCGGCACGCGTAACCGCCGCCGCCCAACGCCGCCGGTCCTGTGCCGGGCAGGTGGTCGCCTTGTGGCCCACCTGGGGCGTCATTGCCCTGACGAGCGGCCTGTTCGGCGCCTGGTTTGGGCCGGTCGTGGGCCAGTGGTTCGCCGGGAAGCCGGGCCACGACGCGGGGTTGATCGTGGGTCCGGTCGTGCTCGCTGTGGTCCAGATGGGCTATGTGGTCTACCGGGTCTTTGTGCGGCGGGACACGTCCTTTGTCGATCGGGTGCAGCGCAGTATCGAGGACTTCGACTCACCTAGTCAGCCCTGAGGGCTGGGTCAGACCAGCTGCAGATCCATGCTGTAGTCGCCGTCCTCGACATGACCGGTCCAGCCGCGGTGGGCGAAGAGGGTGCGCATCCGGCCGTTGTCCAGGGATACGTCGGCGTGCAGGGCGCGACAGCCTTCGGCGCGGCCTCGCTCCCCCAGCAGGGTCACCATCTGGGAACCGATCCGCCGGCCCTGCCAGGCATCGGCCACGAGGAAGGCGACATCGCCGACTCCGTGCCGGTCGGGACAACTGAGGTTGGACAGCGCCACCAGGTGCTCGCCGTGGAAGACGCCGACGGCCTCACCGAGGCTGCGATCGAAGACCCAGCGCAGGAGGTGCTCGACCTGCGGCCCGATGCCGAGGTAGCGCCAGCGCAGCGCGCGCTCGGAGCAGCGCTCGTGCAGGTCGCGGATCGCCGCTTCGTCGCTCGGCTCCACCAGACGGACCAACAGAGGTATGCCGTGCGAGTCGAGGATCTCGGTGGGCAGCTCCGGGCAGCAGCCGCCGTCCAGTTCGCGGTCCCCCACCGCGTCACTCCCCGACATGATCCGAGCCTTCCGTGGTCGCGGCCCCTGCTGTCCATGCGTGAGGGCCTACCGAAAGGTAACCATCCGGAGTGCTCCACAACGGCGGGAGCGACGCGCGCCACTCGTGGCCCCCATCACAGTGTTGACCAGCGGTTGAGGGCAGGATGAACGTCCGGCGAACTGGGCCCGCGACACCCGGCGATATCGACGTGAAGACGCTCTCCGAGGTCTGGGAAGATGCACCTCATGACCAGCACGCCCAGCACGCCTTCTGCTCGCCCGACCTCGATCCCCGACCGCCCGACGGTCGACGGCCTCGAGGACAAGTGGGGCGCGGTATGGCGGGCCGAGGGCACCTACCGCTTCGACCGCGAGCGCGCGCTGGCCGGCCCCCGGTCGGCGGTCTTCTCCATCGACACCCCGCCCCCCACGGCGTCGGGTTCGCTGCACATGGGGCACGTGTTCTCCTACACGCACACCGACTGCATGGCCCGCTACAAGCGGATGGCGGGGTATGCCGTGTTCTACCCGATCGGGTGGGACGACAACGGCTTGCCCACCGAGAAGCGGGTCCAGAACTACTACGGTGTTCGCGGCGATGCATCGCTGCACTACCAGCCTGATTTCGTCCCGCCGTTCCACGGCAACCGCACCTCGACCAAGGCCGCCGACGAGGTGCCGATCAGCCGGCAGAACTTCATCGAGCTCTGTGACGAGCTGACCGTCCTGGACGAGCAAGCCTTCGAGGCGCTCTTCCGGCGGATGGGCTTCTCCCTGGACTGGGACATCTCCTACCGCACCATCGACGACCACTCCCGGGCCACCGCCCAGCAGGCGTTCCTGCGCAACCTGGCCCGCGGCGAGGCCTACACCGCCGAGGCCCCGGGCCTGTGGGATGTCACCTTCCAGACCGCCGTGGCCCAGGCCGAGTTGGAGGCCCGGGACTACCCCGGCGCTTACCACCGGGTGGCCTTCCACGGTGCCGACGGTCCGATCTACATCGAGACCACCCGCCCCGAACTCATCCCCGCGTGCGTGGCGCTCATTGCCCACCCCGATGACGAGCGCTACCAGCCGCTGTTCGGCACGACGGTGCGCTCACCGCTCTTCGACGTCGAGCTGCCGGTGCTGCCGCACCCGGCGGCCGAGCCCGACAAGGGCGCCGGCATCGCGATGTGTTGCACCTTCGGTGACCTCACCGACGTCATCTGGTGGCGTGAGTTGCAGCTGCCGATGCGCTCGATCATCACCCGCACCGGTCGCCTGCAGAGCGAGACGCCCGCCTGGCTGACCGGACCGGGTGCTGAGCTTTACGCCGAAAAGGTTTCTGGCGCAACGGCATACGGGGCTCGCGAGGCGATCGTGAGCGCGCTGCGGGAGTCTGGCGACCTCGACGGAGAGCCGACGCCCACCCAACGCAAGGCCAACTTCTACGAGCGCGGCGAGAAGCCGCTGGAGATCGTCACCTCGCGGCAGTGGTACATCCGCAACGGCGGGCGCGACGCCGCCCTCAACGCCGCGCTCATCGAGCGGGGCCGCGAGATCGACTTCCACCCAAGCTTCATGCGGGCGCGTTACGAGAACTGGGTGTCCGGCCTCAATGGCGACTGGCTTATCTCGCGGCAGCGGTTCTTCGGCGTGGCGATCCCGGTCTGGTATGCCCTGGACGCCGACGGCGAACCCGACTACGACCACCCGCTCGTGCCGCGCGAGGACCAGTTGCCGGTCGACCCGGCTGCCGACGCACCCGAGGGTTACGACGAGTCACAGCGCGGTATGCCGGGTGGTTTCGTCGGCGACCCCGACGTCATGGACACCTGGGCCACCTCCTCGCTCTCGCCGCAGATCGCGGCCGGGTGGCGTGGGGACCCGGAGCTGTTCGCGGCGGTGTTCCCCATGGACCTGCGCCCGCAGGCGCACGACATCATCCGCACCTGGCTCTTCGCAACCGTCGTGCGCGCCCACCACGAGCATGGCTCGGTGCCGTGGACCAACGCCGCGATCTCCGGCTGGATCCTCGACCCCGACCGCAAGAAGATGAGCAAGTCCAAGGGCAATGTCGTCACGCCCGAGGACCTGGTCATCCAGCACTCGGCCGATGCGGTGCGTTATTGGGCGGCGTCCGGGCGCCTGGGCACCGACGCGGCGTTCGACCCGGGTCAGATCAAGGTTGGCCGGCGCCTGGCCATCAAGGTGCTCAACGCGAGCAAATTCGCGCTGTCCTTCGGCGAGGTCGAGGGTGACCTCGCGGCCGCCGTCACCGAACCGCTCGACCGATCCATGCTCGCCGCGCTGGCTGACGTGGTGCGTTCTGCCACAACGGGATTCGAGGCATGGGACTACACCCGCTCACTGGAGATCACTGAGTCGTTCTTCTGGTCGTTCTGTGACGACTACCTCGAACTGGTCAAGGACCGCGCCTACGGCGGTCAGGGCGAGGTCGGCGCCGCGTCAGCGCGCGCGGCCCTGCGCATCGCGCTCGACGTGCTGCTGCGCCTGTTCGCCCCGATCCTGCCCTACGTCACCGAAGAGGTGTGGTCCTGGTGGCGGGAAGGCTCGGTGCACCGGCAGGCCTGGCCGCTTCCTGCCGAGACGCTGCCAGAGGGTATGCCGGGTGACCCCGGCATGCTCCCAGCCGTCGGTGAAGCGCTCGGCGCGGTCCGCAAGACCAAGTCCGAGGCCAAGGTCGGTATGCGCGCCGAGATCACCTCGATGACCCTCGCCGCGCCGCAACCGGTGCTCGACGCGGTCGCCGCCGCACTAGGCGACCTGCGCGCCACCGGCCGCATCGGTCAGCTGGAGTATGCCGTCGCCGAGGACGTCGAAGTCCGCGACGCCGTGCTCGTCCCGGTCGAGAAGCCGACAGCCTGATCGTCACGTCCGGTGACGGATGGTCGACTTGCCGGGCCCACGCACGGCCAGGGTCCTCAGGGCCCCCCGCCACCGACTCGTCGTCCCGTCATGGAGTCGATAAGCCAGGTGCCCTGTGGGGATTTGACCAGCTCGAAGTGCCACACCTGATCAGAGACGGGTGTGGAGTCGGCCCACTGTCCCTCCGGCGCCCTGGTCACTGAGTGAGCCCATACCTGGGCCTCAGCGTCCAGGGTCGCGCTGGCAGGTCCGACGCGCACGCTGGTGAAATCGATTCGGCTGACTCCCCCGCCCAGGTCACGGGCCTCTTCATTGCCCAGAACCTCGGGAAGTGCGCCGATTGCTGAGGTCAAGCGACCTTTCAGTGCCGCGCCGACCACGAGTTCCTCAGTCCGCACCAGACACCGGTCAATCCGCGCCGTGACGTCAGCCGCAGTGAGCGGCGCTGGCACCGCAGCGCGTGCCGACGATTCGGCTGGCCGTGCTCTGACGACGGCACGCGGCCCATCCGGATCAGTGCAGAGATCCATCTGGAGGTCAAGGCCGGTGAGTGCGACCTTCTCGACCGCTGCACGCTCGACGGATGCTGCCGCGGTCGAGCCGCCTGCGGACGAGGCGGCGGCCTCGATCGAACAGGCCCCCAGGCCCAGCACCAAGACCGCTGAAAAGGCTGCTGTCAAGGATGAAGCGGCGGTGGAGGATTTCCTCACGACAGTCCCGTTCCTGGCGGAAACGGACATGACGAATTGGTCCCGATGCTGCGCGTCTGACTGAGGCCGGAACGCCGTCACGCACATGACGCGTCCTCCCGCTTGGCTGACTTCGCAAGGGAAGCTTGACCGAAGTCGACATCGGAAGTGTCCGCGGAGCTGACATCGATGAGCATCGCGCTGCCGAGCTGGAACGTCCGTACGATTGCACCGGATCACTCCGTCACAAGTGCCGTCACGTCAGCTGCCGGGGAAAGAATGGGACATGCGACTGGGCAGCGGAGAGCACTACGGCTGGGAGGAACCCCGCACAGTGCGGCTCATCCGGGTGTTCGCTGGCGCGCACTTCCCCGAGGAATACGCCTGGCTGCACATCCCCGACGGCGCCAAAGGCGGCCCGCTGGATGTCATGGTGGCGCCTCGTACGGGGGACCGTCGGTGGGGGGCGACCACTGAGCTTCCCCGCGTCGACGTGGCCGCCTGGGTGTTGACGGCGATAGAGGTGGCTCGACTCAAGGAACAGGCCGAGTCCGGGCCGTGGAATCCTCCGAAGCCGAACCCTGACCTCTGGCTCTACGTCGAGCGCGGACCGCGAGCTTCGCGTTGGTGAGTCCCCCCGCGAGGGACGGCTCTGCGCCAACCCCGGCCGCGGTGGAATCGGCCTGTCCAAGGGGAGCGATAAGCCACCACAGCTCCGGCCAACCGCCGATGTCGGCCCGACCCGAGGCCAACGCGTCGACTTCCCAGCCGGTCACGGTGCCGTGGCCGGGATCGTAAATCGCCGGGACTTCGCCGCCGGGAACGATCAACCCGACGTGTCGCGGCAGCCCTGGCGACCCCACGAACAAGGCACCGGGTCGCCCGTCGGAGAGGTGTCCCGCCAGGTGCTGCAGCAGTCGCTCCCGGCGGGGCTGCGACATCCAGCGGACCAACACCGCGCGGTAGCGCGCCCCCCGCGGCCGAGCGAGTAACTCGAGCTCACGGCATACCCCCCATGGCGGGGTGCCCAACGCGCGCGGCCACGGTAACTGCAGGGCACCTGAGGGTCCGACCACTGACGTCGCGCGGCGATGCACCTGCCCTACGTATGCCGTGAACCGCGACGGGGGTGTCGTGCCACCAGAGCTGAATCCATGCGCTGGACCGTCGGCAGACACCCAGGCGTTGAAGTCCGGATCGACGAGCATCCGGGCGACGGTGAGCGCCGTCGGGCCGCAATCGTCCGGTCCAGCCTGGCGGGGGGCTGGCGCACCGACGACGAGACGGAAGGGTGCCGTCACGGCATACCGGCGGTGCTCAGGCGGACTGGCGGCGCGGGGCGCGTTTGGCGACCGGCGGGACCTCGCGGCGCACGATGGTCGGGTTGACGTTGTCGAGCACGACCTCGCGGGTCACGACGACCCGGGCGATGTCGTCCTCGCTGGGAACGTCGAACATCACCGGCAGGAGGACTTCTTCCATGATCGCCCGCAGCCCGCGAGCGCCGGTGCCGCGCAGCAGCGCCTGGTCGGCGACCGCCTCGATCGCCTCTGACGTGAATTCCAGTTCGACGCCGTCGATCTCGAACATCCGCTGATACTGCTTGACCAAGGCGTTGCGGGGCTCGGTGAGGATCGACACGAGGGCATCGCGGTCCAGCGGGCTCACCGTCGTGATGACCGGCAGACGCCCGATGAACTCGGGGATGAGCCCGAACTTCATCAGATCTTCGGGCATGACGTCCGAGTAGGACTGACCCTCGTCCTTGGCGGCGTGCAACTGCGAGCCGAAGCCCAGGCCCTTCTTGCCCGAGCGGGCCTCGATGAGCTTCTCCAGGCCGGCGAAGGCACCACCGACGATGAACAGGACATTGGTCGTGTCGATCTGGATGAACTCTTGATGCGGGTGCTTGCGGCCACCCTGCGGCGGGACCGACGCCGTGGTGCCTTCGAGGATCTTGAGCAGCGCCTGCTGGACGCCCTCACCGGAGACGTCGCGGGTGATCGACGGGTTTTCGCTCTTGCGGGCGATCTTGTCGACCTCATCGATGTAGATGATGCCGGTCTCGGCCTTTTTGACGTCGTAGTCAGCGGCCTGGATGAGCTTGAGCAGGATGTTCTCGACGTCTTCGCCGACGTAGCCGGCCTCGGTCAACGCGGTCGCGTCAGCGATCGCGAAGGGAACGTTGAGCATCCGGGCCAGGGTCTGGGCGAGGTAGGTCTTGCCGCACCCGGTCGGCCCGATAAGCAGGATGTTGGACTTGGCGATGTCGACGGCGTCCTCGCCGCGGCGACCGAGGGTCTCCCCCGCCTGGATGCGCTTGTAATGGTTGTAGACCGCGACGGCCAGCGAACGCTTGGCGGTGTCTTGCCCGATGACGTAGTTGCCGAGGAAGTCGAAGATCTCGCGGGGCTTGGGCAGCTCGTCCAGGCCCAGCTCGGAGGTCTCGGCGAGTTCCTCCTCGATGATCTCGTTGCACAGGTCGATGCACTCGTCGCAGATGTAGACACCCGGCCCCGCGATGAGCTTCTTGACCTGCTTCTGGCTCTTTCCGCAGAAAGAGCACTTGAGCAGGTCGCTGCTCTCAGC
>JBGAQN010000012.1:0-38804 GCA_044220725.1 Dermatophilaceae bacterium | reverse complement strand
CCCATGGAACCCAGTCTCGGCATACCGTCCGCTGCTCTTGCGGGTCGATTGACCCGCCATGAGCTGTCCCGCCGAGATCTCGGCCGGGTGGCCGGGTGGCTCGGCCTGGTCGCCGGCCTGGCGACTGGCCTCTCGGCCTGCGCTCCCGCAGGATCCGGTGCTCCCGGACCGGGAGCCGGCGGGGGTTCCGGAACTGGCGGGACGGGTACGGGCGGGACGGGTCCTGGCGGGACGGATGCCGCCGCTGGCGCAGGTGGCGGCGCGGACCTGGCCATGTCGCGGGTCGCCAGGGCCACCCCTGCCGCCGCTGCCCAGGGCCCGGCGGCCACTGCCCTGACCGGCTTCACCGAACGGATGGTCGCCGCGGTCTTGGCCGGGCAAGCCGACAACCTCATCTGCTCGCCCTACTCCGTGGCCGTGGCGCTCACGATGGCCGCCAACGGCGCTCGTGGCACCACGGCACAGGAGATGCTCGCGGTCCTCGGCGGCCTGTCGATGGCCGACCTCGACGCCGGGCTGGCCCTGCTCTCGGGGCAGTTCATCAGCCGGGCCGGCAGCAAGACCAAGGCCGATGGCAACACAGGCCAGGTCGCCCTCGACATCGCCAACTCACTCTGGGGCCAGCGCGGTATGGCGTGGGAGCAGCCGTTCCTCGACGAGCTGGCCCGCTGGTTCGGCGCAGGGATGAACCTTGTCGACTATGTGGGAGCGACCGAGGCGGCTCGAGCGCGGATCAACGACTGGACCGCCGCCGCGACCCACGACAAGATCCGCGACCTGGTGCCTGCCGGTGCCCTCGACGCGATGACCCGCCTCGTCCTGGTCAACGCGGTTTACCTCAAGGCTCCCTGGGAGGAGCCGTTCGAGGCCACTGCCACGCGCAAGGGGCCCTTTAACCTCGCCTCCGGCACCGTCGTGCAGGCGGACCTCATGCAGAACACGTTCGAGGCGGCGGCCGCGGCGACGGGTCCCGGTTACGTCGCCGTCTCCCTCCCATATGCCGGTCGCGAACTCGCGATGACGCTGGTGCTCCCCGACCAGTCCGACCCGGCGAGCCTGACGGCCTGGTTGCGCGCGGGCGGATTGGGGACCGTCCTGGCTGGCCTGACGCCGCGCTCGGCAGTGACCCTGACGATGCCGAAGTGGACCTTCCGCACCGGGCTAGCGCTCAAGCCGCTGCTGTCCGCCCTCGGGATGCCGATCGCCTTCAGTGACGCCGCCGACTTCTCGGGCATCTGCCCGTCGGTCCCCCTCACCATCGACGAGGTCTACCACCAGGGGTTTGTCGCCGTCGACGAGCAGGGCACCGAGGCCAGCGCCGCCACCGCAGTCGTCATGCGTCTGGTCGCTGCGCCGGCTGACCCCCTGACCGTGGTCCTGGACCGGCCCTTCCTCTTCGTCGTGCACGACGTCGCCAGTCGGACGCCGCTGTTCGTCGGACGGGTCGCCGACCCGACCCGCTGAGCGCGCTCGCCTCCCGGGCGATCGATGCGCGCGGCATACCCTATGGGGGTATCACGAGCGGGAGGCGACATGCACGGGTATTCCGAGCGCAAGGGAGCGCACCTCAAACGGCTGCGGCGGATCGAGGGGCAGGTCCGGGGAGTCTCTCGGATGGTCGAAGAAGATCAGTACTGCATCGACATCCTCACCCAACTGTCGGCGGTGACCCGCGCGCTGCAGTCGGTCGCGCTTGGCCTGCTCGATGATCACATGGCGCACTGCGTGGTCGCCGCTGCCCGCGAAGGCGGGGACGAGCAGGAGACCAAGCTGCGTGAGGCGTCCGCGGCGATCGCTCGCCTCGTGCGCAGCTGATCGCGGGCTCACTGGTGCCGCGGATGGGCACACCTGTCAGCGCGGTCCCCTAGGTTGGCCGGTATGCCGCCCACCTCGCCTCCCGACGCCGTTCCCTCGGCTGATGGCGTCGGGATGGAGGCGACGGCGCAGGTGGCGCCGGATCAGAGTCAGGGCGGGACGCCATTCACGTCTCTCGTAGTAACTGCTGAGGCGGTGGCCGGGACGAGCTCGCGGACGGCGAAGATCGCCCGACTCGCGCAGCTGTTGCGTGGGCTGGCGGCCGACGAGGTGGAGCCAGCGGTGGGCTTCCTCACGGCGTCGGTCCGACAGGGTCGGCTGGGGGTCGGTTGGCGGACCCTGACCGATCTGTCCGTGGAGCCAGCGGACACCGCGACCCTGACCATCGCCGAGGTCGACGCGACGATCACGCGGTTGGCCGCTGCCGGAGGCGCTGGGTCGGCCTCGGCGCGGACCGACGAGCTGACCCGGCTGTGGGTGCGGGCGACGTTCGACGAACAGCGGTTGCTGACCGGAATCCTGTTGGGAGAGGTGCGAATCGGCGCCCTGGAAGGGGTGCTCACCGATGCGGTCGCCACAGCTGCCGAGCTGCCGTTGGAGGCGGTCCGGCGGGCGGCGATGCTCACGGGAAGCCTGGGGCGGACGGCATACCTGGCCTTGAGTGGGGGCGACCTCGCGGCGGTGGGCCTCACGGTCGGCGTGCCCGTCCTGCCGATGCTCGCGGCGACGGCGGCGAGCCCGGGCGAGGCCGTGGCGGCGCTCGGGCCGGCCCCGGTGTCGGTCGAGGTCAAGCTCGACGGAGCGCGGATCCAAGTGCACCGGCATGGCGGACCGGGCAGCCTGGTGAAAGTCTTCAGCCGGACCCTGGCCGACATCACCGCCCGGGTGCCTGAACTGGTCGAGGTCGTCGGGAGCTTCCCGGGTGGGTCGCTCATCCTCGACGGCGAGACGCTGACCTTGGACGAGGACGGGGCGCCGCGGCCGTTCCAGGAGACGATGAGCCGATTCGGCTCGACCGGGGCGCGCGCCGAGCTGCTGCGGCCGTGGTTCTTCGACGTGCTGCATGCCGACGGGGTCGACGTGCTCGACGAACCGCTGTCAGTGCGGCGAGAGCGGCTGCGCGCGGTGGTGGGGGAGCACGGCATACGGGCCATCGAGACGGCCGATCCCGCTGCGGCGGAGGCGTTCTCGCGCGAGGCCCTCGCGGCGGGACACGAGGGGGTGCTCGTCAAGGCGCTGGACTCCCCGTATGCCGCGGGGCGGCGCGGGCGGCAGTGGCTCAAGGTCAAACCGGTGCACACTTACGACCTCGTTGTGCTCGCGGCCGAGTGGGGATCGGGTCGGCGGACCGGCTGGCTGTCGAACCTGCACTTGGGGGCGCGGGACCCAGCGGTCCCCGTGGACGAGCCTGGAGCGTTCGTCATGGTCGGCAAGACCTTCAAGGGCCTCACCGACGAGACCCTTCGTTGGCAGACCGCGCGGCTGCTTGAGCTGGAGACTCGCCGGACCCGGTATGCCGTGCACGTCACCCCCGCGCTCGTCGTCGAGATCGCCATCGACGGGGTGCAGCGCTCGTCGCGCTATCCGGGTGGTCTGGCGCTGCGGTTTGCCCGGGTCAAGGGCTACCGGGAGGACAAACGTGCTGCGGATGCCGACACCATCGAGTCGCTTCGCAGACTGCTGCGCTGAGCCGGCTTCGGCGGCTCGATCACCCGGTCAGGCCGTGGGCTGCTTGTGGGCCGCGACCTGCGCGAGCAGGGCGGCCCGGCGCTCGGCTGCGGGAAGCGATACCTCCCGCACCCAGGCCGCACCATGCGAATCCCCTTGTGCCGCAAGCGCCTCAGCGAGGGCACGAACGTCGGCCGGAGTCTTGTTCTGGGCCATTTTCGCCTTGGCGGCGACCCGGGTGATCCGCACCTCGATCCCGACAATGGCCCGCAGCATCGCCTCGACATAACCGTCGGCGGCGCCGTCCATAGACCACCGCTGCGCCGTGTGCGTGATGGAGCCGGCCTGCGCCTCGTGGCGCTCGGTGAGCCGCCGCACCACGTCCCGGGTCCACTCGGCGTCGTCGTGGGCGACCACCTCGCCATAGACGTGCACGGTCACGTAGTCCCAGGTTGGCACCACCTTGCCGTGCTCGGCGGTCGAGGGCAGCCAGGCCGGGCTCACGTAGTGGTCGGTTTCGGTGACGATGACCAGGGCCTCACCCTCGACCGGATCGGACCACTGTCGGTTGTTGCGGGCGACATGGCCGAGCAGCGCCCCGCGCGCCCCGATGGCCGGGTCGAAGAGGAACGGCAGGTTGGTCGCGACCAGGCCGGTGTCGGGATCGTGGGTGACGAACTCGGCCGACCCCATCCGGGCCAGCACCTGCGCCACCTGGTCATCGGTCATGGCGAAGTGGGCGGGAACGTACACGCCCCCACTATGCCGGGTTCAGCGCAGGGTTGCCGCCACGACCAGACCCGCGGCCAGTGACACCTCGACCGCCGCGCCCAGGACGTCGCCTGTGACCCCGCCCAGCCTCCTCCGGCACCGCACCCCGACCAACCACGCGGCGCCGACGGCCGCAGCGACGGTGAGAGGGGCGGCATACCAGCCGGCGACCGGCCAGGGGACGACATCCGTCGGTGAGCACCACGCCAGCGCAGCCGCGCCCGCTGCGGCGACGAGCGCGGCGACCCCGGCGGCTGCACCCATGGGCACCGTCCCGGCCACCGTCGCCCCCAACCCCTGCTCGCGCGCGGCCGGGAACGCCGACCCACAGACCCAGGCGAGGGTATGCCGCGACGCCACCACCGCGACCGCGGCGAGGATCGGCCCGTCCCAGCTCGGCCAGCCGAGCAGGTCCGAGACGCCGGCTGTCTGGATGAGCAGAACAAGGACCAACGCAGCAGCACCCATCGGTCCGACGTCGCCGCGGCGCATCACCTCCAGCGCGCGCTGCCGGTCATAAGAGGCGGCCAATCCGTCTGCGGTGTCGGCCAATCCGTCCAGATGCAGGCCGCGGCTCAGCCACGCGATGACGGCGACGGTGAGGGCTGCGGCCAGCAGTGACGGCATACCCATCCAGCGGACGGCGGCGTGGGCGAGGAGGGGGACCATGGCGAGTGGCAGGGCGGCCAGCGGCGCGAGCAGCATCGCGCGCCCGGCCACGGCACGGTCCACGACGGCGGGGGCCTGGACGCGGAAGGTGGTCAGCGTCCCGACGGCCAGGCGCCAGGCGTCTCGGCCGGTGCTCACGAGGCACCCAGCGGCAGCGCCCGCCCCATGACGACGAGCACCGCATCGTCGGCGACTGCGGCGACCGCGGCATTGAGCCGACCGAGCGAGTCCTGGAAGAACCGCCCCGACGGCGTCATCGGGACGAGTGACCAGCCGACCTCGTTCGTGACGAGCACGACCTCGCGCGTCGTGGCCTGCAGCGCGGCGACCAGGGCCGCCGATTCGGCGGCGACGAGGTCGCGCGCCGCGGCGAGGTCCTCCCACAGTCCGGCCCGGTCGATGAGCCCGGTGAGCCAGGTGCCGAGGCACTCGACGACAAGGGGACCACCCGGCATACCGAGGTGCCCGACCAGATCGAGGGTCTCGACGGTCGACCAAGAGGCGGGCCGTGCGGCCTGGTGGAGCGCCACCCGCTGGGCCCATTCGGGGTCGGCGGAGTCGCTCGGGGCGCCGGTCGCGAGGTAGGTGACGTCGGTGCGGCTCGCGAGCAGCGCCTCGGCATGTCGGCTCTTGCCGCTGCGGACCCCGCCGGTCACCACCGTCACGCTCACCGGGCCAGGTTATGCCCGCAGTGGGGCAGGATGAGCGGATGAGCGCTCTGCTGACCGACCTGATCACCACCGGTGTCCCGCCCTTGGACGGCGAGGCGATGGCTGCGGCCGATGCCCGCCAGGGGCAACTCACCAAACCCGCCGGGTCAATGGGACGGCTCGAGTCGCTTGGGTCGCGACTGGCCGGGATGTATGCCGTGTGCCCACCTCCCATCCCCGAGCCGGCCGTCGTCGCGGTCTTCGCCGGTGACCACGGGGTCCACGCCCAGGGCGTGTCGCCCTGGCCACAGGAAGTGACCGTCCAGATGGTCGCCAACGTGGCGGCTGGTGGGGCGGTCGTCAATGCCCTGGCCCGCCAGGTAGGGGCGGGAGTCTGCGTGGTCGATGTCGGGGTCGCTGGGGCTTTGCTGGACCTGCCGGCCAACGTTCCGGCAGAGGGTCCCGCAGTGGGTCCGGCAGTGGGTCCGGCAGCGGCTGGAGGCGGTGTCGAGTTGGTCCACGACCGGGTCGTCGACGGGACGGGCGACTTCACCCTGGGCTCGGCCCTCACGCGGGCGCAGGTCGAGGCTGCCCTCCTGGTCGGCGCCCAGACAGCGGCGCGGCTCATCGATGTGGGGGCGCGCCTCCTGGTAACCGGGGACCTGGGGATCGGCAACACCACGGCCTCCGCTGCGCTCATCGCGGTATTCACCGGGTCGGATCCCGGCGGGGTGACCGGACCAGGGGCGGGCAGTGACGCCCACATGCTCGCCCACAAGATCGCCGTGATCCGGGCCGGGTTGGAGCGTCACCGGCCGGATCCGGCCGACCCTCACGGCGTGCTGGCCGCCTTCGGTGGGGCCGAGCACGCAGCTTTGGCTGGGTTCATCGTCGCTGCAGCGGGTCGACGGGTGCCGGTCGTCCTCGACGGGGTCATTGCCGTAGCCGCAGCGCTCGTGGCAGCCGCGTGGTGTCCGGGGGTGACGGCATACCTCATCGCCGGGCATCGCTCCACGGAACCGGGCGCGACCGCAGCCCTGGCTGCGCTGGGACTGGAGCCGCTCCTCGATCTCGGGCTTCGGCTAGGTGAGGGGTCGGGCGGGGTGCTCGCGGTGCCGATCGTGCAGGCCGCGGCCAGGCTGTTGCGAGACGTCGCGACCTTCGACTCCGCGGGGGTGTCCCGCGACTGACGATGTCCACCGCTGACCACGGGTGTCGACCAGGTGTCGACCGGGTCCGAATAGTTATCCGGTTAGTCGGCTCTTAGGGCTAACAGACCCGCACAATGGGCCCAGCGCCGTTGGCTGCCTGCGGACGCCAGCGGTGTCGAGTCCGGCGACGGGGGCCGGAGGTCGGCCCCGAACAAGTGACTCTGGAAGCGGTGACTCGTGAAACGACTGCACGACGGTTTCGTCGTCGGCGACCGCTACGAGTTCCGGTCTCGGGTTGCCTCCGGGGGGATGGGCGATGTCTGGGAGGCCTTTGACTCGGTCTTGCACCGGGTTGTTGCCGTGAAGATCATGCGTCCGGGCTCGGTCGAGCAAGGCTTCGCCTCGCGCTTTCGTGCCGAGGCCCGACACGCAGCCCGGTTGACCCACCCGAACATCGCCACGGTCTATGACTATGGCGAGCACGACGACCTGTCCTATCTCGTCATGGAATTGGTCCCCGGCGAGCCGCTGTCGGCCCTGCTCGGCAAGCACCGTCGGCTCCCGTCGGACTACGTGCGTTCGGTCACCGCACAGGCGGCGCTGGCGCTGGCCGCGGCGCACGATGCGGGGGTTATCCATCGCGACGTGAAACCGGCGAACATGATGGTCCGGCCGGACGGGGTGCTCAAACTCACCGACTTCGGCATTTCCCGCGCGCTGGACGGCGCCGGTCAGACCCGGACCGGTGAGGTCATGGGGACGCCGTTCTATCTCAGCCCCGAACAAGCGCTCGGCAAGCCCGCAACAGAGGCGAGCGATGTCTATGCGCTCGGCGTGGTCGCCCATGAAATGCTTTCCGGGGCGCGGCCATTCGACGGTGGGACGCCGGTAGCGACGGCCCTGGCGCACATCTCGGAACCTCCCCCGCCGCTTCCAGCGGACACCGATGCGGATCTGGTCGCCCTCGTCACCGACTGTCTGGCCAAGTCCCCGGCGGATCGCCCGGCCAGTGCTCGCGAGGTGGCTCATCGGCTTGGTCTACGCGACAGGTCGATCGGGGACTCCTCGACCGACCCGCTCCTGGGCGCGAGTCCAGGCGGCATACCGCTGCCGACCCCGCTTTCGGCGGCGACGGGACAGCCGACGCCGTCGGCGACGACGGGACCCACCGGGCCAGTCCGGCTCACCCGATCGGCCCGAGTGCCGCAGGCCCTGGTCGATCAGGCCGCTACTGGGCTGTGGTCGGCGGACTGGACCGACGAACTCACCCCGTTGGACGATCTTGAGGAGGTGCTCGCCGCGCTGGACCCGCGGCTCAATGAGGGCCGGTATGCCGTCGTGTCCAGCCGCGACCCCGTCAAGGACGTGCAGGCCTTCATGACCCTCGTCGAGCCCGAGGGGGTGACGATGTTGGTGCGGGTGGAAGAGGCACAAGAGCGGGGGCTGAGTTTCGAGCGACCGCTGGCCTGGATCACCCTCGGGGTCGTCCGGGCCATCGGCACGCTCGGGTTTGTCCCGGCTCTGACGACGGCGTTGGCCCAGGCGCGTATCCCCAGCGTCGCTGGTGTCGGCCGGTGGCACACTCACTTGTTCGTGCCCGAAGAGGATGCCGACCGTGCGGTCAAGGTCCTGCAGCGGCTCTCGGTGGCCCACCAGGAGATCTGAGGGCTCGCTGTCGTCGACAGCTGGGCGGACTTCAGAGTCAGCTGGGTCGGACGTGATCGGGCCGACGGCCGGGCCGGGTGTGCGGTGACCTCGACACGCCGTTGGCGTCCCACGCTTGAGTCGGCCCGCGCGGTAGAAAGGGTGAGGCCCCACCAAGTATGAGTTGGTGGGGCCTCGTGTGTCCGTGCCGTGACGCCGACTCGAACTCGTCCAGCGCGCCCGATTCTCCGGTGTCGTCCTACCGGCCCGCTTGGGGATCGCTCCCTGGGATTGCTCCCGCGGCGTGGAACCTCGTTTGCCGTCCGACCGCTTCGGCCTTTCGGCTTCTGCGTAGGGATAGGTCTACGCCGTTGCGGCGGCTCGCGCAAGAGGTGTGACGAAGTTACCCGCGAGAAATTCTCGACTTCTCGGCGTGTCGCCTCGACACGCCCGCGTATGCCGTTCGGCCGAGGTCCGCGGTCGGCCCTCCGGTGGCTTCGGTGGCTTCGGTGGCTTCGGGGAGTCGCCCGTGGCGTCTCAGTGGGTGGCAGGTGCGCCTCAGCGAGGCGGCATTCGCAGGGCGCCGTCGAGCCGGATGACTTCGCCGTTGAGCATGGGGTTCTCGACGATGTGGCGCACGAGGGCGGCATACTCGGGCGGGCTGCCCAGCCGCGACGGGTGGGGGACCTGCTTCTCGAGGATCGCCTTGGTCTCGCCCGGCAACCCGGCCATCATCGGTGTCTCGAAGGTGCCCGGCGCGACGGTGACCACGCGAATCGCCTTGTCTGCCAGGTCTCTTGCCGCCGAGAGGGTGAGGCCGACGATCCCACCCTTGCTCGCGGCATACGCCGCCTGGCCGACTTGGCCGTCATAGGCGGCGATGCTCGCGGTCATGACGACCACGCCGCGGTCGCCGTCGACGGGCTCGTTGGCGAGCATCGCGTTGGCGGCCAGGCGCAGGACGTTGAACGTGCCGATGAGGTTGATCTCGACGACGGCGCGGAAGGTGTCCAGGGCCAGCGGGCCGCCGCGGCCGATGACCCGACCGGGGGTGGCGACGCCGGCGCAGTTGACCGCGATGCGCAGCTCGCCGAGCTCGCGGGCGGCGTCGACCGCGGCCTGGACTTGGGCCTCGTCACGGACGTCGGTCGGCACGAAGCGGACCGCGTCGCCGAGTTCGGCGGCGAACGCCTCGCCGGGCGAGCTGGGCAGGTCCAGAACGACGGCCTTGGCGCCGTCGGCGACCAGGCGTCGGACGGTCGCGCCGCCCAGGCCGGAGGCGCCGCCGGTGACGAGGGCGACGGTGGAGTCGGAGATCCGCATGCTGGGGGTCAGCCTCTCTCGCGTTGCAGCTGGCGGGAAATGACCAGCCGCTGGATCTGGTTGGTGCCTTCGAAGATCTGGGTGACCTTGGCCTCGCGCATGTAGCGCTCGACCGGGAAGTCGCGGGTGTAACCGTAGCCGCCGAAGACCTGGACGGCATCGGTGGTCACCTTCATGGCCGCATCGGTCGCCACGAGCTTCGCGACCGAGGCCTCCTTCGTGTAGGGCCGACCCGCGTCCTTGAGCCGCGCGGCATACAGGTATGCCGCCCGCGCGGACGTCACCGCGGCCTCCATGTCGGCCAGGAGAAAGGCGAGGCCTTGGAACTCGATGATCGCCTTGCCGAACTGGCGCCGTTCCATGGCGTATGCCGTCGCCGCGTCGAGCGCGGACTGGGCGAGGCCGGTCGCGGCGGCGGCGATGCCGAGCCGGCCGTTGTCCAGGGCGTGCAGGGCGATCGCCATGCCCTGGCCCTCGGCGCCGATGCGTCGGTCGGGGTCGAGGTGGACGCCGTCGAAGAGGACCTGGGCGACGGGGTCACCGTGCAGGCCCATCTTGTCCTCGGGCTTGCCGAACGACAGGCCTGGTGTGCCGTCGGGGACGAGAAAGCAGGTGATGCCCTTGGTGCCAAGGTCGGGGATTCGGGCGAAGGTCGTGTAGTAGTTGGCGTGGGCGGCGTGGGAGATCCAGGCCTTGGTGCCGTTGAGGGTCCAGCCGCCGTGGTCGGCTCGGGTCGCCTCGGTCGTCATTGAGCCGACGTCGGAGCCGGAGTCGGGTTCGGACAGGCAGTAGCCGCCGAGCCAGTCGCCGCTGAGCATGTCGGGCAGGAAGGTGTGACGCTGCTCGTCGGTGCCGTATTCGGCGACCGGGTAGCACGTCAGGGCGTGGACGCTGACGCCGACGGCGACCGACATCCAGACGGTGGCGATCTCCTCGACGACCTGGAGGTAGACCTCGTAAGGCTGACCGCCGCCACCGAACTCCTCGGGGTAGGGCAGGGATAGCAGGCCGAGGGCACCGAGGGTGCGGAAGGCGTGCTCGGGAAAACCGCCCTCACGTTCGAAGGCGTCGACCCTGGGAGCGAGCTCTTTGCGGCATACCTCCCGGGTCATCTCAATGAGCGCGCGGGACTCGTCCGACGGCATCAGCCTCGTTGCTGCCATGGCCCGAGAATACTAGGACGTCCAAGCATCTGTCTCCCCCAGCCCCGCCCTTCCCCTCCCCCGGCGAGTAACCGCTTCAGTGTTGGCGATTCCGCGCCTTTTCGGCCCGGAACCGTCGAATCGCCAACATCGAAGCGGTTACTCCCCGGGGTGGGTCGTCGGGTGCTGGGGGTGCGGGGGTGAGTAGGGGGTGCGGGGGTGAGTAGGGGGGTGCGGGGGTGTGTACGGGTGAGTGGGGGTCAGGAGACGTTCTCGAGGACGACGGCGAGGCCTTGGCCGACGCCGATGCAGATAGCGGCCACGCCCCACCTGCCGCCGCTGGCCTGCAGCGAACGGGCGAGGGTGCCGAGGATGCGAGCGCCAGACGCTCCGAGCGGGTGGCCGATGGCGATGGCACCGCCGTGCCGGTTGACGATCTGCGGATCGATCCCCCAGGCGTCGACGCAGGCCAGCGCCTGCGCGGCGAACGCCTCGTTGAGCTCGACGGCGTCGACGTCGGCCCAGGTGATTCCGGCTCTGGCCAGCGCCTGGTTGGCTGCTTCGACCGGGGCGTAACCGAAGAACTGCGGGTCGTTGGCGGCCGCGCCACGACCGGCGATGCGAGCGACGGGGCTTAAACCGGTGATCGACTCGGCCTGCGCCGAGCCCAACAACACCGCGGACGCGCCATCGTTGAGTGGCGAGGCGTTGCCGGCCGTCACCGTGCCCGACTCAGGGGATCGGAACGATGGCTTAAGCCCGGCCAGCTTCTCGACCGTCGTCTCGGGCCGGATCGACTCGTCGCGGTCCAGGGACACCCCGGGCACCGTCACCACCTGGGAGGCGTAGAACCCGCTGGACCACGCCTCATCAGCCAGTCGGTGCGAGCGTGCGGCGAACTCGTCCTGACGCTCGCGGGTGACGGCATACCTTTCGCGCAACTGTTCGGTGGCCTCGCCGAGCGAAACGGTCCACTCCTTGGGCATGAGCTTGTTGACCAGACGCCAGCCCAGCGTTGTCGATGCGAGCTCCAAACCCCCTGCAGGATAAGGACGTTCGGTCTTGGGCAGCACCCACGGAGCCCGGCTCATCGACTCCACACCGCCGACAAGCACGAGGTCAGCCTCACCCACGGCGATCTGGCGGGAGCCGGCAAAGGCCGCGTCTAAGCTCGAGCCACACAGTCGGTTGAGGGTGGTGGCCGGCACCGACGTCGGCACCCCGGCGAGCAACCCGGCCATCCGGCCGACGTTACGGTTGTCCTCGCCAGCGCCGTTGGCACAGCCGAAGACGATCTCGTCGATGCGCCCGGCCTCAAGTGCTGGGGCGCGCCGAACGGCTTCGCGGACGACGAGCGCGCCGAGGTCGTCGGGGCGCACTCCGGCCAGCGCACCGGCATACCGGCCGAACGGGGTGCGGACCGCGTCGTAGAGGAAGACGTCCGTCATGGTGAAACCTCCGTGGAGAAGGGGCTGGTCTGAAACTGGACATTCGAGGGCTCGGCTCCGGCGTCGACGAGCACCCGGTCACCGAGGCGAGCATGGCGCCGGTCACGGCAAGCTCCAGTCCACTGGTGCGGCACCCTGGCCCATGAGCAGGTCGTTGGCCCGGCTGAAGGGGCGCGACCCGAAGAAGCCGAACCGCGCCGACAGGGGCGAGGGGTGGGCGCTCTCGATCCGCGCGACTGGCCCGAGCGCAGGCACGAGAGCGCGGGCGTCGCGCCCCCACAGGATGGCGACAAGCGGTCCGCCCCGTCCGACCAGGGCGGCGATCGCGGCGGCGGTCACCTCTTCCCAACCGCGGCCCCGGTGGCTGCCCGGCTTACCGGGGCCGACGGTGAGGACCCGATTGAGCAGCAGCACGCCGCGCTCGGCCCACGGGGTGAGGTCGCCGGTGCTTGGTGGCGCGACTCCGAGGTCGGCCTGAAGCTCGGTGAAAATGTTGACCAGGCTCGGCGGCAGCGGCCGCACGCCGGGGGCCACCGAGAAGCTCAAACCCACCGGATGCCCGGGAGTCGGATAGGGGTCTTGACCCACGACGAGGACCCGGACTGCGTCGAGCGGCTGGGCGAAGGCCCGCAGCACCTGCTCGCCGGCCGGAAGGTAGCCGCGCCCGGCGGCGACCTCATCGCGCAGGAACGCCCCGAGCGCACTCACCGTCGGCTCCAGCGGCGCGAGCGCGGCACCCCACGACGGGTGGACGAGTTGCGCCAGCGGCCGTGCGGTCACGTCGGAGAACTTACCGGCCCGGGTATGCCGGGTGGGCACCGATGTGACGCATGCGCAACACCGGGGTCAACGGACCCCTACGCGGCCGCGACGGCGTCATGTGGCGGTTGCTTGGCTCTCCAGGAAGTGCTGAGCGTCCAGCGCGGCAGCGCACCCCGAGCCGGCGGCAGTGATCGCCTGACGGTAGGTGTGGTCGACCAGGTCTCCGCACGCGAAGACGCCCGGCAGGGACGTCCGGGTGCTGCGGCCCTCGCAGACGACATAGCCGTCGTCGTCAAGGGTCACGACGCCGCGGACCAACTCGTTGCGCGGGTCGTGCCCGATCGCCACGAACAGACCCGTCACGGCCAACTCCGACTCGGCGCCGGTGACGGTGTCGGTGAGGGTCACCCCGGTGAGCTTGTCGGCGCCGTGGATCGCCGTCACGGTGGAGTTCCACGCGAAGGTGATCTTCGGGTTGCTGTGGGCCCGCTCGGCCATGATCTTCGAGGCCCGCAACTGGTCGCGGCGGTGGATGAGGGTCACTGATCGGGCGAACCGGGTGAGGAAGGTCGCCTCCTCGACCGCGGAGTCGCCGCCCCCGACGACGGCGATGTCCTGGTCCCGGAAGAAGAAGCCGTCGCACGTCGCACACCACGAGACGCCGTGTCCAGACAGGCGCTTCTCGTCGGGCAGACCGAGCTCGCGGTATGCCGACCCCATGGCCAGGATGACGGCCCTTGCCTTCCAGGTGCGTCCTTCGCCGTCGGTAAGGGTCTTGACCGGCCCAGACAGGTCCATCTCGACGACATCGTCGGTGACCATCTCGGTGCCGAACTTCTCGGCTTGCGCCCGCATGGCGAACATGAGGTCCGGACCTTGAATGCCCTCGGCGAAGCCCGGGAAGTTTTCGACCTCCGTCGTGTTCATCAGGGCGCCGCCAGCGGTGACGGATCCTTCGAAGAGCACGGGCGCAAGGTTGGCGCGGGCGGCATACACGGCGGCCGTGTAGCCGGCCGGGCCCGAGCCGACGATGACGAGCTCCCGCATGTCCTCGTTCACTTGGCCACGCCCACCGGCTCGACACCGAGCTCAGCAAGCAGCCCCAGGACTCGGCGCTTGATCTCGTCACGGATCGGGCGGACCGCGGCGACACCCTGGCCGGCCGGGTCTTGCAGGACCCAGTCGAGGTAGCGCTTGCCGGGGAAGAACGGACAGGTGTCGCCGCACCCCATGGTGATGACGACGTCCGAGGCCTGGACCGCCTCGGTGGTGAGGATCTTGGGCTTTTCTGCGGAGATGTCGATGCCTTCCTCGAGCATCGCCTCGCGGACAGCCGGGTTGATGGTTTCGGCGGGGGCCGAGCCGGCCGAGCGCACCTCGACGGCACCTCCGGACAGGTGGGTCGTGTAGGCGGCGCCCATCTGGGAGCGGCCGGCGTTGTGGACGCAGACGAACAAGACTGAGGGCTTGGTCGTGGCGGCGGAGTTCTCGGTCACGGACATGTCCTTCGGGAAGTGGGGTTGGGTCAAGGATCTCAGACGTTCGACACCGACGGGTTCGTCGGCGAGCAAAGGGATGGCCGCGATGCGGGCCGCGATGCTCCGGACCCGGGCCACGTGCGGTGCCTCGGCGACGGCCCGGTGGGCCAGCAGTGGCGAGGTGGGTTTCGCTGCGGCGAGCGACGCGTTGACGACCCAGGCCCACGGGTGGATCTCGGCCCGCTCCAAGTCAGCGGCCAGCGCCTGGGCTTCCAGGACCGGGGTGGTGTCGGGGAGGGTGACAATGACGACGCGGGTCAGCTCTGGGTCGCGCAGGCGCATCAACGGCGTCGTGTATGCCGCCCTCCCGTCGTTGGGGCCGCCGAGGTTGCGAACGACGTCGCGGTGATACGAGCCGGTGGCATCCATGAGGAGCAAGGTGTGCCCGGTCGGTGCGGTGTCCATGACGACGAACTGGCGCCGGGCCACGTTGACCAGGTGCGAGAACTCGCCGAAGACGGCGACTTCTTCGGTGCACGGCGAGAGAAGGTCCTCGGCCAGGCGAGCCCGGCCGTCCTCGTCCAGGGCGGCCCCCTTGGTGGCCAAGACTCGGTCCCGGTATGCCGCCGTCGCAGCCTGCGGGTCGATCCGCGACACGGTGAACCCGGCCCCGACTCCGGCTCCGGCTCCGGGCGGCGCCTGGCTGCCCAACGCCTCGTCCAGGTGCCCGGCGGGGTCGGTGGTCGTGAGGTGGACGGGGTGGCCTCGGTCGGCGAGCGCGACGGCGATGGCCGCAGCCACCGTGGTCTTGCCGACCCCGCCCTTGCCCATGCACATGACCAGCCCGTGATCGTGGCGGGCCAACTCCTCGACCAGCAGATCCAGACCCGGCAGCTCGGGCCCGTGGAGCTCACGCTGGGGCACGTCAACGCCCGCGCCCACCAGGGTCGGTCGGGCATCACGGTCGACAGGCGACAACTCGTCGGCCAGCAGTCGCCGCACCGCAGCGACCCCGACGATCGAGTCGGCGCGCAGCGGGACCTGGGTGCACGGCATACCGGCGAGGGCGGGCGGCAGGGCAGCGAGGGCGCGGGATTCGCGGGCGTGGACCGCAGCAGCGAGGCGATCCGCGGTGGGGTCCGCGGGCAGGACGGCATTGACGATCAGGTGCTGGTCGGTAATCCCGATGTCAGCCAGTTCCGTTGCGGTGCGGGCGGCTTCGGTCAGCGAGGAGGCCTGCGCTCGGGCGACAAGGACCAGCCGGGTCCAGGCGGGATCGGCCAGGCGCTCGAGGGCGGTCGCGTAGGTCGAGCGGGCTCGGTCGAGCCCGGCCATCGGCCCGAGACAGGACGCGTCGCCCTTCCCGGCGTCGAGGAACTCGGTCCACTCGCCTGGCAGGTGCAGCAGCCGGATCGTGTGCCCGGTCGGCGCGGTGTCGAAGACCACGTGGTCGTATGCCGCGATGGCCGCGTCGTCGGCCAGCAGTGCGGTGAATTCGTTGAAAGAGGCGACCTCGGTGGTGCAGGAGCCGGACAGTTGCTCGGTGATCGAGGCGATCTCAGCGGCAGGGAGCAGGTCGCGGACCGGCCCGACGATCCGCTCCCGATAGGCCTGGGCCGCCTGCTGTGGGTCGATCTCGATGGCGGCGAGGCCGTCGACGCCGGGAACGGGCGTGACCTGGGCCCCGATGGACACGCCAAAAACCTGGCCGACGTTGGAGGCCGGGTCGGTGCTGACGAGCAGCACCCGCCGGCCCGCATCGGCCAGGTGTACCGCGGTTGCGCAGGCCAGTGACGTCTTGCCGACCCCGCCTTTGCCCGTGAAGAAGACGAACCGCGGCAGGTCAGCCAGGAAGGTCACCACCGCGCTCACCTCCACCCCTTCTGCTGTATGCCGGGTGCGCGCGTCAGCAGCACTCGCCGCCACCGCAACACCCGCCGGTGGGCACCGGGGCGAGTCCGAGGTCGACGCGAGCGGGCGAGTCAGTGGCGGTGGGCGAGTCTGTGGCGTTGGGCGCGTCCCCGACGCGGTCCACTCGCCCGGCGAGCTGCAGCAGCCGGCCGCGAGACGGGTAGGAGCCGGTGGCGACGGTGACGCCGTCTACGAGGGTGAGTGGCAGTCCGGCCGACCCGGCGACCTTGAGGAAGTCGCGGACCGCGGGCTCCGTGGCGAAGGCGGCCGGGTCGTTGGCCAGGTTGTGCCGCTCGATGTCGACCCCGAGGCGGCGCAGGTGGTCCAAGTCGGCGGTGAAGGTCACCAGGGCCTGGTCGACATCGGGCCCACAGACGCCGGTGTTGCAGCACAACGCGGGCTCGAAGACCCGGATGGCGGGGGAGGTAGGGGCAGTCATGACGAGTCCTTCGCTGAGCCGGCCGAGAGCGAGGCATCGATGGCGCTCAGCAACACTGACTCTGGGCAACCATGTATCGATGACTCTCAATCGAAAGTCAACGGCATACATGGACGTTTGTCAATGTGACGGCTACCATCGGACGGTGACCACGACCCTGCCCCTCGTCGCCGGTGTCGCCGCCGTCGGCGGGCGGGCCCCAGCGGCCGGTATGCCGGACGACGCGGACGTCTGCTGCCCCGGCTCGACATGCGACCTCCTGCCGGCCCGCTCGGCCGCGGATCTGGCCGAGGTGTTCAAGGCGCTCGCCGACCCGACCCGGGTGCGACTGTTGCACTATCTGGCGTTCTCGGCCAGCGGCACGGCCTGCGCCTGCCACCTGCCCGAGGCGCTGGGGATCAGCCAGCCGACCCTGTCGTTCCACATGAAGAAGCTGCACGACGCCGGCCTGGTCCACCGCGAGAAGCGCGGGCGGTGGGTGCACTACACCGTGCGCTCGGACGGGCTGGCCTTCGTGCGCGAGTTCCTCGACCTGCCGGCCAATCCAGCCGCCCGCTGCTGCTGACCACGAACACGTTGCTGACCACGGAGACCCACGTGCCTGTCCACGAGCCATCTCGTCGCGCCACCGCCGAGGCGATCGGCACCGCTGCTCTGGTCGCCACCGTCGTCGGTTCCGGGATCATGGCCACTCGGCTGACCCAGGATGTCGCCGTCCAACTGCTCGTCAATGCTGTGGCCACCGTCGCGGCCCTCGGCGTGCTCATCTGGTCGCTCGGGCCGATTTCGGGCGCCCACTTCAACCCCGTCGTCACTCTGGTTGCCTTGGCGCGCAAGGAGATCGGGGCGGCGGAGGCGGCGCGCTACGTCGTGGCCCAGATCGTCGGAGGGTTGGCTGGGACTGCGCTGGGCAACCTCATGTTCGACCTTCCGGCATGGCACGCATCGACCAAGGTTCGCTCGTCGGCCAGCCTCTGGCTCGGCGAAGTCGTCGCGACTGCCGGGCTGCTCTCGCTCATCGGGGCCCTGACCCGCACCGGCCACGGTCGGCTGGGACCGGCGCTCGTGCCCGCGTGGATCGGCGCGGCATACTTCTTCACCTCCTCGACCTCGTTCGCCAACCCGGCCGTGACGATCGCGCGCGCGGCCACCGACACGTTCTCGGGGATCGCGCCGGGCGGCGTGGCTGCCTTTATCGGCGCGCAGTTGGTCGGGGCGCTCGTCGGAGCGCTGCTCACCGAGCTGTTCTACCCGCGGGCAGCGATCCCCGAGCCGCTCGACCTGCCCGAGAGGGTCCATTCTCCCGAGGCCACGCAGGCGGTGGAGGCGGCGGACGCGCGCTCCTGAGGGTCGGTAGGGTCGAGGCCATGAGCGCCGCCGATCTGCCACCCCAGTCCCGCGAGCCGGTGAGCCCCGAACTGTTCGCCTATCTCGCCACCGACCCTGTGGCCGACCTGCTCGGCATCGTCTTCGAGGACATCCGCCCGGGTTATGCCCGAGCCCGTATGCCGGTCACCCACCGCCTGCTCAA
Source organism: Dermatophilaceae bacterium (assembly GCA_044220725.1). GTDB lineage: Bacteria > Actinomycetota > Actinomycetes > Actinomycetales > Dermatophilaceae > Phosphoribacter. The sequence goes on along the minus strand of JBGAQN010000012.1, from coordinate 20,402 downwards.
CGCCCCGGGAACCGCCCACGGCGGCGCAATGATGGCGCTGGTCGACGTCGTCCATGCCGCAGTGAGCAACAGTCACGGCACGTTGGCGGTCGCCCAGGATGTGCACACGGAGTTCCTCGCGGCCGGCATCGAGGGTGATGTGCTGCGCTGTGAAGGAGTCGAGATCAGCCGGACTCAGCGGACCGGCGTGTTCCGCATCGACGTTGTCGCCGACGGTCGAGCGGGGCATCCGGATGGCAAGCTGCTGGCCACGGCACTGGCGCGGGTCTTCCGGATCGGGACGCCCCTGGTGGCCCAGGGCGGCGATGGTCTCGCCCAGGGCGCCGACGGACCCAGCACCGGGGCGGGGGCTGGGGCATGAATCCGTCGAGCGGGGTCCGTTGGCCGACCGTGGTCTTCGACCTCGACGGCACCCTCGTGGACACCATCGGGCTCATCGTCGCGTCCTACCAACATGCCTTCCAGACGGTCCTCGGCCATGAGGAAGACGAGGCCCGCATCCGCGCCTGGATCGGCCGGCCGCTGGTGCACTGCTTCCACGAGGCGGCGCCGGCGCACGCGGACGAGTTGTTCGCGGCATACACGGCCTGGAACGAGGCGAACACGGACGCGATGGTGCGCCCTTACGCCGGGGTGGCAGAGCTGCTCGGCGATCTGAGGGCAGCGGGGGCGCAGGTCGCGGTGGCCACGTCCAAGCGGCGTCCGCCGGCGACCCGGGCCCTCGAGCTCACCGGCCTGACCGGTCTTGTTCCGGTGGTCGTGACCATGGAGGACACTCCCGTGCACAAGCCCGACCCGACGCCGTTGCTGCTCGCGGTGGCGCGGGTGGGTGGGGAGCCCGAGAGGGCGGCATACATCGGCGATGCGGTCGTCGACGTGCGGGCGGCGCAGGCGGCCGGGATGACCGGGATCGGCGTCCTCTGGGGCGCCGGGACGGAGACGGATGTGCGGGCCGCCGCGCCGCACGCGGTCGCGCCCACGGTCGCCGATCTGCGCGCGGTGTTGCTCGGCTGAGGCGGTGGTCCGGCCTCCGGTCTATCCGTATGCCGTCTCCGGAACCTCAGCAGTCACACCTGTCACAGGCTGGGGTGTTTCGCAAGGCGACTCGCCGAGGTCGAATGACATGGATGTCATTCGACCTCTATAGTTGCGGGGGAGTCACTCAGCGGAGGGGTCGGATGGCAGACACGGCAGAGCGGGTCGTCGCGGCGGCATACCCGGCGCTGACCGACCGCGAGCGCGAGGTGTTGGCCTTTGAGCGGCAGTGGTGGAAATACGCCGGGGCCAAGGAACAGGCGATCAAGGACCTGTTCGATATGTCGGCCACCCGCTACTACCAGGTGCTCAACGCCCTCATCGACAGCCCGTCGGCGCTGGAAGCCGACCCGATGCTCATCAAGCGGCTGCGCCGACTGCGCGCCAGCCGCCAGCGTCAGCGCAGCGCGCGGCGCCTGGGCTTGACACCCTGATCCCATCAGGCCAGCGGTCCAGCTCGGGCAAGCAACAGCAGCGCAAGAAACGCCGAACGGGCCAGCCGCCCAATTGCGACTGACCCGCCCGGCGTTTGTCTGTTCGGGACTTACTTCTTCGGCTTGTCCACGAACCAGGGGATGATGTGGTCAAAGGTGACCACCTTGCCGACGCCGGTGGCAACGATGAAGCTGATGCCATAGGACACGGCCAGCAAGATGACGAGCAGCAAGCCCCACCAGATGATCTTTCCGAACGGCTTGGCCGTCTGCTCTCCGATGATCGCGCCCGCGCCCTTGGCCATGGCCAAGCCGCGGACAGCGACGGCGTAGAGGATCGGCAGACCCGCGCCGAGGACCAGTCCGGCTGCGAGCACCTTCCACGCGCCTTCGAGGGCGAGGGGAACCATGTTCATGATGCGTGTGCCTTCTTCCTGGCTCAGTGGGCGGCGGGACCGGCCGGCTGCGGCGCGTCCAGCTCGTGGTGCGGGTCGATGATGTCGTGAGCAGCGACGGCCACCTCAGGCTTGCTGCCGTCGTGCCATTCGTCGGTGACGTTGGTGTGGTCGACGACGTTGTGCCGCGAGCGCTTCCACATGTAGAAGGAGAAGCCGCACAGGATCAGGAACACCACGATGGGTCCGACCAAACCGCCGAGGCCGGCGGCGATCCAGTACATGATGGCGCCGACGAGTGCTGCTGCCGGGAAGGTGATCGCCCAGGCGGCGACCATTCGGCCAGCGACGGACCAACGGACGGTCGCGCCCTTCTTGCCGATGCCCGTGCCCATGATCGAACCAGTGGCCACGTGGGTGGTGGAGAGGGCGAAGCCGAGCTGGCTGGAGGCGAGGATGACGGTCGCGGAGGAGGCGTCGGCCGCCAGGCCCTGAGGCGAGGAGATGTCGACCAGGCCCTTGCCCATCGTGTGGATGATGCGCCAGCCGCCGAGGTAGGTGCCCAGGGCGATGGCCGTTGCGGCCGAGAGCTTCACCCAGAACGGGACGTAGACCGCGGTCGAGCTGATCGAACCGCCAGCAACCAGGGCGAGGGTGATGACACCCATCGTCTTCTGGGCGTCGTTCGTGCCGTGGGCGAGCGAGACCATCGAGGCAGCACCGACCTGGCCCCAGCGGAAGCGGCGCTCGCGGAACTTGTCCTCGATCCGGGCCGTGATCATGAAGATCACTCGGGTGGCGGTCGCGGCGACAATCATCGCGATAACCGGGGACAACAGCGAGGGGAGGAGAACCTTGCCGATGACGCCGTCGAGCTTGCTACCGTCGCCGGCCCACTTGACGCCGGCGAAGCCGAGCGCGCCGATGGTGCCACCGACAAGCCCGCCCAGCAGGGCGTGCGACGAGGAGGACGGCAGGCCGAGCAGCCAGGTGAACAGGTTCCAGATGATGCCGCCGATGAGGCCGCCGAAGACGATGAGCAGCAGCATGGTGCCGCCGTTGGCCATCAACTCGGGCTTCGGTAGACCCTCGGAATCTTGGATGTTGACGACGGCGTTGCTGACGGTGAGGGCAACCTCCACCGAGAGCAGCCCGCCGACGAGGTTAAGGATCGCTGCGAGAGTCACAGCGCCTTTCGGTGAGAGCGCCCCTGTGGCGATGGACGCCGCCATGGCGTTCCCGGTGTCATGGAAGCCGTTGGTGAAGTCGAACGCCAAGGCGACGACGACGACCAGGGCGAGGATGATGGTTGCGGTGGTCACCCGCTCATGATGGGGTCGACCCCTGCATGTCGCCAAGACGAAAGTCCTGAGAAGTTCCCGATAACAGGGCGTAAATAGCCTGCCACGCGAAAGTTTCTCAGGCCGTTCATATTCCGTTCACTAACAAGGAAACTGGCCCCCGTGGAGTGTGTGTTCTGCCTCATAGCTAGCGGCCGTTTGGCGGCTGAGATCGTCCTGCACGACGAGCACGTCGTTGCCTTCCTCGACACCCGTCCGGTCTTCAAAGGACACGTCCTGCTCATCCCCCGGACCCATGTCGCGACCTTGCCGGACCTGACCGATGACCTCGCTCTGCCTTTCGTCGGCGCCGGTCGACGGCTGGCCACGGCCATGGTCGCCGGTCTGGGCGCTCATGGCAGTTTCGTCTGCGCCAACAATGTGGTCAGCCAGTCGGTGCCGCACCTGCACCTGCATGTCATCCCGCGAACCAAGGGCGACGGCTTGCGAGGGTTCCTCTGGCCCCGGGTCCCCTATGAATCGCCCCAGGAGATGGCCGAGTATGCCGCCCGCCTCCGCTGCGTTCTCTAGCCGGACACCCGATCGGGGTGGGTGTAGACGTTGAGGCTGGTGCCGCGGCTGAAGCCCACGAGGGTCAGACCGGCCTCCTGGGCAAGCTCGACGGCCAGCGACGACGGCGCTCCAACGGCGGCCAGGATCGGTATGCCGCCCTGTCGCGCCTTCTGCACCAACTCGAATGACGCGCGGCCGCTCACCTGCAGGACCGTGCCCGCCAGCGGCATACGGCCCTCTCGTAACGCCCACCCCAGCACCTTGTCGACGGCATTGTGTCGCCCCACATCCTCACGGAGACAAAGCAATTCGGCTCCGGCAGGGCTCACGCCGAAGAGCCCGGCCGCATGCACCCCGCCCGTGCGCTCGAACACCGACTGCTGCTCCCGTAACCGCTCGGGCAACCCCAGGAGAACGTCGAGCGACACGACGGTGTCGTCCAGGGGCCATTCGGGCGACGCCCGCACCACATCCGAGATCGACGTCGTCCCGCAGATCCCGCAGGCGCTCGTCGTGGTCACCTGACGCTCGGCGCGGCTGGGCGGCAGCGGCACCCCGGCGGCCAGGGTGGCGTCGATGACGTTGAAGGTCTGCTCGCCCGCTTCATCGGTGCCCGCGCAATAGCGCATCGTTGCGAGGTCTTCCGCGCAGCGCACGATGCCCTCACTGACCAGGAACCCGGCCACTAGGTCGAAGTCGTCGCCCGGTGTGCGCATCGTCACGCTGAGGTCCCTGCTCTCCCCGGCTTCCCCGGCCCACGATCGCAGCCGGATCTGCAGAGGCTCCTCGACCGCGACGACGTCCTCGCGGACCCGGGGAGGTGAGCCCACGGCATACCGGGTCGTCCGTAGCCGCCGCGTCACCCGAGCCATGGGAGGACACGGTATGCCGTCCAGCCCGCGAGCGGGAGCCGCGCGGGCTGCGGGCGGGCGCCTAGCCTGGGTCGCCGTGAAGCCCTTCCTGCTGCTGGCCATTCGGGCCGAGGACGCTGCCGCGGACGACGAGTACGCGTCGATCGTGCGGCTCGGCGGGCTGGGCGCCAGCCAGCTGCATCGGGTGCGGATGGAACAGGCGCCGATGGGAGATCTGGACCCGACGGCATACAGCGGGGTGATCCTCGGCGGCGGGCCATTCCAGCGCAGCGACCCGGAGGCGAAGAAGTCCGACGCGCAGGTGCGGGTCGAGGCAGAGCTCGAGACGCTGCTCGACGTCGTCGTGGCGCAGGATCTGCCGTTCCTCGGACTCTGTTATGGGATCGGCATGCTGGGGTCGCACCAAGGCGGCATCGTGGACCGGGCGTTCGGCGAGCCGGTGGGGCGGATGCCGGTGACGGTGACCGAGGCGGGCCAAGCCGATCCGCTGTTCGAGGGGTTGCCGGAGCAGTTCGAGGCGTTCGGCGGGCACAAGGAAGCGCTGTCGGTGACGCCGCCGCACGCGGTCGTGCTGGCGACGTCGGCTGCCTGCCCGGTGCAGGCGTTCCGGGTGGGGACGAACGCGTATGCGACGCAGTTCCACCCGGAGTTGGACGCGGCGAGCCTGTGCACGCGGATCGACGCCTATGCCGGATACGGGTACTTCCCGCCAGAGGAGGCGGAGGCGCTCAAGGCGGTCGCGCGGGAGCGGGACGTGCAGTGGCCCGCCATGATCTTGCGCCGCTTCGTCACCCGGTATGCCGTCCGCTGATCTATCGGATTCCCGCCCCGCACGCGCCGGTATGGCGCCCGCTGCCTCGTTCGGTGGGCGGCCGCAAGCGATGACACGTGACGGCGCTGATGGGGGCGCGAACGGTGTCGTTGGAGCAGCAGTAGCGGCGCCGTCATGGGCGCCGTCATGGAGCGCGACTGGTCTCCGCGGGGCGATCAGGCGGAGCGACCACCAATCGATGGCTCCAGCAGACTCCGGCGCGCGGCGGTGACCGGCGGACGAGGGCGCTGTCGGGCGCGCAGATAGGTGCGTTCGATGCGTGCCACCACACCGGCCAGGTCGCGGTGGATTCGGTTCGGCGTCACCCCGGCCACCACGATGCCCGCCGCGGTGAGGTCGGCATCGGCCTCGACGGTCGCGTCCCAGGCTTCCCCTGCGGAGTGGAAGCGTCGTGAGTGCACCATGACGGCGAGGGCGACATCGTCGAACCAGAGGTCCGGGGTGGTGAGTCGAGTTGGTCCGCTGCGCAGCTCCGGGTTGGGCCACACCTGCGGAAGCACGCTCGACTGTTCCACGGCTCGCAGCAGGATGGCTTCCGGAGGCGACCACGACCCGGTGCTGGCGGCCTGCGTGGCTAGGCCGGCGAGCGCGGATCCTCGGCGGTTGCGCTGGGCGAGTTCGTGCACCAGCTCGTCGATGGTGACGAGACGCCGCTGAACGGCCTCAATGCCAATCGCCGTCGCGGTGTCCTTCGCGCCGCTCTGCGTTGCCGCGTCGAGCACGGCCCGGGCGGGACTGGTCAGCACCAGAGCGCCACGCGTCACAGCGAGGGGATCGGGCCGATGGGTTCGGGTCAGGCTCGCCCACGCCACTCGTCGGCCGCGGCGGGGTGCTGGGACGACGACATGCACGCAGTCGCCGGGATCTGCGGATTGAACACCAAAGCGGGCGGCGGCGGTAAGCCCGCTGAGTGCTGCCCCGGGGCCGGCGAGCAGGAGTGCGGCCACCTCCCGCTGCATGCGAACCGTCGGTTGCCGATCAAGTTGGTAGACCCCTGGCAGAACGATTCGCCAGTGTCGACCCAGGTGCCAGCGGACCGAAGCATCACTCACGCCGCCCTCCCTCAGTTGGGCACGGGTGAGCAGGCCGAGCTGGTCGCGCAACAGCCATTGCGTTGGGGCGTCGAGTTCCATATGGCGAGTCTTCCGACGCAGACTGCCCTGTGCGCGAAGAGCCTTGGGCCTTGTGGACGGTGCGACGAAGTGCCATGTGGGTGTGGATAGACCCGCGCGAGGGCGCCCGGTGGTGGTCTGGCCCGGCGTAGGCAGCGGTCTGGGCGCGGCGACGGCAGTGGGCTCGGCCCCGCGCCCGATGACGGCGCTCATGATGGCGCCTCCGCTGTCGTTGCAGGAGCAGTGGGCGCGCCGTCATGGGCGCCGTCATGATGCGCATGCTCGCATCAGAGGCGCGCAAACGGATGCAGCTCGCGGGGCGGGAAGATTCCTCGCGTGGCACGGGAAGTATGCACAGCGGTGTGGAGGGATCCAGGGCAAGGGCGGGGAGGCGGCATGCCCAGGGGAGACTGTGACGGCGGCGGGAGGCGGCATACGGGGGCGAGTAGGGCGGCGGCTCGGGGCGAGTCAGGCGGCATACCGGGCAGGGGGAGTGGGCACGGGCGGAAGGGCGGCGTTTGCACTCTCCCTAGGAGAGTGCCAATAATGGCGTTAGCACTCTCCCCCTGAGAGTGATAACTCACGGCCACTCAGGTGAGGTGCGGCCCGCTGGCGCGGCAAGGAGCGCCGGTATGCCGCGCCGTCCGTCGCGGGCACCGCGTGGCCATCCCTTCGTTTCGCGTGGGAGGAACCACCCGAATGGCCAAGATCATCGCGTTCGACGAGGAGGCCCGCCGCGGTCTCGAGCGGGGGATGAACACCCTCGCCGACGCCGTCAAGGTGACCCTCGGTCCCAAGGGCCGCAATGTCGTCCTCGAGAAGAAGTGGGGCGCCCCCACGATCACCAACGATGGTGTGTCCATCGCCAAGGAGATCGAGCTGGAGGACCCCTTCGAGAAGATCGGCGCCGAGCTGGTCAAGGAGGTCGCCAAGAAGACCGACGATGTCGCCGGTGACGGCACGACGACGGCGACCGTCATCGCTCAAGCGATGGTCCGCGAGGGCCTGCGCAACGTCGCGGCCGGCGCTAACCCAATGGCCCTCAAGCGGGGCATCGAGAAGGCAGTCGACGCCGTCGTCAAGGAGCTGGTGGACTCGGCCATCGACGTCGAGACCAAGGAACAGATTGCTTCCACCGCGGCCATCTCCGCGGCCGACCAGCAGATCGGTGACCTCATCGCTGAGGCCATGGACAAGGTCGGCAAGGAAGGCGTCATCACCGTCGAGGACTCCAACACCATGGGCCTCGAGCTGGAGCTGACTGAGGGCATGCGGTTCGACAAGGGCTACATCTCGCACTACTTCGTCACCGACGCCGAGCGGATGGAGGCCGTCCTGGAGGACGCCTACGTCCTGGTCGTCAACTCGAAGATCTCGTCGGTCAAAGACCTGCTGCCGATCCTCGAGAAGGTCATGCAGTCGGGCAAGCCGCTGCTCATCATCGCCGAAGACCTCGACGGTGAGGCGCTGGCGACCCTGGTCGTCAACAAGATCCGTGGCACCTTCAAGTCGGTCGCCGTCAAGGCCCCCGGCTTCGGTGACCGGCGCAAGGCCATGCTCGGAGACATCGCCATCCTCACCGGTGGCCAGGTCATCTCCGAGGAGGTCGGCCTCAAGCTCGACTCCGCGGACCTGGACCTGCTCGGTCGCGCTCGCAAGGTCGTCGTCACCAAGGACGAGACGACGATCGTCGAAGCGTCCGAGGACCGCTCGGCCATCGAGGGCCGGATCGCCCAGATCAAGGCCGAGATCGAGAAGTCCGACTCGGACTACGACCGCGAGAAGCTGCAGGAGCGGCTGGCCAAGCTCGCGGGCGGTGTGGCGGTCATCAAGGCCGGCGCCGCGACCGAGGTCGAGCTCAAAGAGCGCAAGCACCGCATCGAGGACGCCGTCCGCAACGCGAAGGCGGCCGTCGAGGAGGGCATCGTCGCCGGTGGTGGCGTGGCCCTCATCCAGGCGGTCAAGAAGGCGTTCGAGGGGCTCTCGCTCGAGGGCGACCAGGCCACGGGCGCGAACATCGTTCGCGTCGCCGCCGAGGCTCCGCTCAAGCAGATCGCCGTCAACGCCGGCCTCGAAGGTGGCGTCGTCGTCGAGAAGGTCCGCAACCTGGGCAGCCCGCGCGAGGGCCTCAACGCCGCGACCGGCGACTACGAGGACCTGGTCAAGGCCGGCATCATCGACCCGGTCAAGGTGACCCGGTCGGCGCTGCAGAACGCCGCGTCCATCGCCGCGCTGTTCCTCACCACCGAGGCGGTCATCGCCGACAAGCCGGAGAAGGCAGCGCCTGCGATGCCGGGTGGCGACGGCGGCATGGGTGGCATGGACTTCTAGAGTCCGTATTTCTGAGCATGAGGTGAGGCGCTCGTCACGACGGCATGGCCGGCCGACGACGCCGAACTGAACGGCATGACGAGTGGGGCGGTCCCGGATGCCGGGGCCGCCCCTTCGGCGTATGGTCGCTCTCATGCAGGGCTGGCTGGTCTGGTTGTTCCCTCCCTGGTGGCGTCGTCGGCATGGCGCGGCATACCAGGAGCTTCTGGAGGGCGCGTCCCTCACGCCGTCGACGGTCGTCGGGGTCATCGAGGCGGCCGCGCGCGCGTGGGCCGATCCCCGCCGCAGCGGGCTCACCTTCCGGTCTGCGTCCGCGCTCTTGTTCGCCTCGCTGACCCTTGCCTTCGGCTTCTTCGGCGGGTGGAGCGTCATCGCGCGTCAAGGTTCCTTCGACACCGAGTGGCGGGTGGTCCAGTTCGCGACCATCGGGTATGCCGTGCTCGGCCTTTTCGTCGCGCGTCGCCGGCACCGGGTGGTGGGGTCAATGACCACCGGTGTGGCGGTGCTGGCGTTCCTCTGCCAGATGTCGATCTTCCTTCCCGGGTGGCAGCGTGCCGATCTGCCGATCCGGTTCGCTGCCATCTGGTTCATGGCCCTGGCCTGCTGGGCCGGCTACTGGGCGGCATACGGGGTGCACGACCCACGTCGACATCCCCGAGCCGCCAGCTGACGTGGCCCGCGCGTGGAGTGAGCGGCCGGTCGTCGCCGCTTCCGAGGGCGACTGGCTGTTGCCCTACCTTCGCGGCTTCGGCACCGTCGGCGGGGTGGTCGGGTCGCAGTGGCCCCGGTATGCCGTGCTCCCACCCACCGCGGACCACCCCAGCGACGGGGAGCTCGATCCGACGCTGGCGGCCACGCTTCGGGAGGTGCTCGGGCGGCATACCGGCGACCCGGCTGACTGTGTCGCGGCCCTGTGGGAAGGCTGGGGCGGACTTGCCGCCGGTGGGTCCGCAGTCTGGCTGGGGACTGGTGTTGGGCCCGGTACGCAGCAGGTCGAGATCGGTCCAGCGCTCGCGCGCGACCTGCTCGACGCGCCTCGGTTCAGCCCGCCGCACCGGGACTACCTGCTCTTCGGGGCCACCCTCGCGGAGTTGGGTCCGACCGCGGTGGCCACGACGGGCACCTGGGCGGGCAGCCACGGGCCGAGCCTGTTCTGGCCAAGGTCCCGACAGTGGTGCCTTGGTGTCGAGATCGATGTCGTCGTCGCCATCGTCGGCGGCAGTGACGCGCTGGTCGACGACCTGCTCACCCTCCCCGGTGCTGTCGAGGTGGACTCGGTGGAGCGGCCGCGGCGCGAATGGCACGCCGACGGTTTCCCGTTCGCCAAGGATTTGTCTTGATCAGAGGACCTGAAGAGAGACCATGCGTGTCCCCGCCGTTGCCGCTCGGCCTGCCCCCTAACCTGGCGGCATGCCCGTCACGAGCCGCCGCGCCCGGGCAGCCAAGCGCCGCAAACGACGGATGCAAGGCGTCGTCCACGATCTCACCGACACCCAGTGGTCGGCCCTGCTGGCCGCGTGGGGCGCCTGCGCCTATTGCGGCTCGCCCGACGATCACCTCCAGCGGGACTGCGTCCTGCCGATCTCCCGAGGTGGGCGCTACACCGTGGGGAACGTCGTCCCGGCCTGCCGGTCCTGCAACGCCAGCAAGTGCAACGGTGAAGTCGGTCGTTGGTTGCGCCGCAAGGGCCTGGACGAGCAAGCGTTCCTGCTGCGGTTCACCGAGATCCGAGCCCGGCTCGTTGACAACGTGAGTTTGGTGGCCGACGCAGCACGGGACCCTGCCGCTGCGGTCTGACCGTCGTCACTCTCCGTCGCGGGCGTGCAGCTCCTCGCGGGTGGGGTAGCGATCGGCATACTCCTGCCCGGTCACCTCGCGGATCCTGGCCATGAGCGCCTCGGTGGCCTCGCGCCACGCGGCGGGGTCGTCCTCGCGGCCGACCCACGGCGAGGTGTCCAGCGGCGGCAGGTAGGTCACCGTGATCCGCTGGCTCTTGCCTTTGCCCCAGGTCCAGCGCGGGCCGCTGCCGTGCGCCCCCGAGACCGCGGCGGGTATGACGGGCACGCCGAGGGGCAGCGCGACACGCATCGCCCCGGTTCGGCCGCGATACATCCGGCCGTCTGGAGAGCGGGTGCCCTCGGGGAAGATGCCCCATACGTCGCCACGGCGCAGGATCTCTCGCGCCGCATCGAGCGCCGGCCGAGCGGCCGCCGCCGAGGCTGGCTCGATCGGCACCTGGCCGATGGCCTTGAGGAACCACGCGACCAGCCGACCCTTGACCCCCGTGCCCTGGTAGTACTTGCTTTTGGCCACAAAGGTCACCCGCCGCCGCACCCCGAACGGCACGATAGCCGTCTCGATGACGCCAGTGTGGTTGGCCGCCAGGACATAGCCCCCCGAGCGCGGCAGGTTCTCCTTCCCTACCCAACGCGGCGCGTAGGCCAGCTTGAGGATCGGGCCGACGATCGCGAACTTGAGGAACCAGTACCACACAGGCCGCGATGCTAGTGGACTCCCAGCCGACGTCCCACGATCCGGTATGCCGCGGACTCGGCGCCGCGGCATACCGGACTCGCGGACTGCTCACCACGAACGGGCGACAGCGCGCCTCAGTGGACGAACAGCCCCCTGACCGCATCCTCGGTCTGCTGGTAGCTCGTGCCGGCCCGGGCGGTGAGCTGGCCGATGGTGACGAGGTCTTCGCGAAGCCGGGTCTGCAGGGTCCGCCACTCGGCGAGGACCGACTGCCACTCCGAGGCGGCCGTGCCGGTCCAGCTGCTGGACAGCGCGGACAACCGGCTAGCCATCTCGGCGACGGACGCCTCGATGTCGCCGGCGATCCGGCCGATGTCGGCCGACGCGACGTGGATCCGATCGGTGTCGACGGTGAACGCCATGACGTGCTCCTTGGTGTCGCCGCGCCGCCCCCGACGGTGCTGCGCGGATCGGGTCCGGGCAGGTGCCCGGTTGCCGACGACGGTATGCCGGATCGGCCAAGAGCGTCGAAAGTTATCCACAGGCTCCCTTGGCAGGGGGAAGGGCCGCCGTCACGGACTAGCGTGGGCGCCGATGATCCTCATCGACATTCCGATCTGGGCGGCCCACGGCACCGTCTTCGCGCACCTAGTCAGCGATACCTCGTTCGAGGAGTTGCACGACTTCGCGGCGCGGGTCGGCGTGCCGCGCGGCGCCTTCGACGGGGACCACTACGACGTCCCCGAGCGCCGGTATGCCGCGTGCGTGGCGGCCGGGGCGACTCCCGTCACGGGGGTGGAGCTTGCCCGCCGCGTGAATGCCAGCGGTCTGCGGTTGCGAAAACGCAAGGGCGAGAGGGGGATTCATCGTTGGCTCGCCGTGCCGATCGGGGCCGGTGTCACCGCTGACATCGATCTGGTGGCATCCTCACTGCCCACCCCCGACCTCGGCACGGGGGCGGCGGCCACGATGGTCCGAGACCGGAACCAGAGCTTCCTGCTCGTGCACTCCACCCGACGGGGCTCCTGGGACTGCCCGGGTGGCCGCCGAGAGCCGGGGGAGAGCGTCGCCGAATGCGCAACTCGGGAGCTCGCCGAGGAGACCGGCCTTGTGGTTGACCCGACTGCACTGGTGCCCTGCGGCTACGAGCGGCTGGTCGTCAGCGACCCCGCCCACTGGGCCGCCGCACGGCCAATTGTCCAGGTCTTCCTCACCGACCTCACGGTGGCCCGCCCGGCGGTCGTGCCCGGCGACGACGTCGACGCGGCTCGATGGGTCTCACACGATGACTTCCGTGAGTTGTGCCGCGAGCGGTTCTGGTGGCCGCTGGCGGCATACCTGTTCGATCTGGGCCGGTGACGGCGGATGGCCGAAGCATCCCGATGGGGCCCGCTGCGCCACACGAACTTCCGGTGGTTCTTCTTCGGGGAGACGATCAACACTGCTGGCTCGTCGATGGCGCGGCTTGCGCTCGCCTTCGCTGTGCTGCACATCGACAACTCACCGACGGCGCTGGGGCTGGTCGTGGCCGCGTGGACGGTGCCGATGGTGGGGTTCATGCTCGTCGGTGGCGCGTTGGCCGACCGACTGCCCCGGGCCCTGGTGTTGCGCGGGTGCAACCTCATCGAGGGCGTCGTCCAACTGATCTCGGCCGCACTCGTCCTCACCGGGACCGCGCAGATTTGGCATCTCGTGGTCCTGCAGTTCATCGGCGGCACCGCGGTCGCCGTCAGCTACCCCGCCTTCCACGGCATGGTGCCCATCCTGCTGCCGGAGGCCGAGCGCAAGGCCGCCTATCTGATGCTGGGCCAGGCCCAGAGCGCGCTGCAGGTCATGGGCCCAACCGTCGCCGGCATCATCGTCGCGGTGAGCAGCCCGGGGTGGGCGCTCCTCGTCGATGCCGCCACCTTCTTCGCTGCAGCGGTCTTCCTCACCCTGCTGCGCCTGCCGCCCAATGCCCGCCCAGACGCCGGCAAGAGCGTGTTGGCCGACTTCCGGGCGGGGTGGTCGTTCGCCCGGTCGCTCGGGTGGGTGCTGCCCGTGGCCAGCCTGTCGTTGGTCTTCAACGCGGTCTTCAGCGGAGCCATCATGGTGTTGGGGCCCGTGATCGCCAAGGTGACCGTTGGGGCAGACGGTTGGGGGCTGGCGCGCTCCGCGGAAGCCCTCGGTTTGTTCGCCTTCGCCTTCGTCCTGTCGCGGGTGACCATTCGGCGCCCGTTGTTGGCCTGCCAATTCGGCTTCCTCGCCATCGCCGCGCCCATGCTCGCGTTGGCCGTCGCCACGCAGGTGCTGCCCCTGTCGGTCGCGTTCCTCGTCTGCGGGTGCGGGCGCTGCCTCATCAACCTCGCGTGGAACCTCACCGTCCAGGAGAAGGTGCCGGAGGCCATGCTGTCGCGGATCATGGCCATCGATGGGTTCTTCAGTTTCGTCGCCATGCCGATCGGGCAGTTGGCCGCCGGTCCGGCCAGTGCGTGGTTCGGCCCGCAGGACGTGCAGATCGGTGCGGCCGTGATCGTCGTGGTGACCTTCCTTGTCGGCGCGACCAGGCCGGCCATCCGCGGTCTGACCCTCAACGGCCCGGCGCGCGATGCCTGACCGAGTCAGCGGCCGGCGAAGACCCGCTCCAACTCGCGCCAGTGCCGCGCCTCTGCGGCGGCGTCGTATGCCGGGAGGTCGGCCATCGTGAAGCCGTGTGCCGCACCGGCATACAGCTCCCCGGTGAGGTCGCACCCGGCAGCAGTGGCGGCCGCCGCCATGGTCGCCTGAGCGTCCGCAGACATCGACCCGTCATTGTCGGCATACCCGAAGTAGACCGTCGCACGCACCCGGTCGAGCACGGTGTGCGGACTGTCCGGCGCGTCGGTGACCAGTCCGCCCGGGTGGAAGCCGGCGACGACGCCGACCCGATCAGGGTGGGCCGCCGCGAGAGTCAGCCCGAGGCGTCCGCCCATGCAGTAGCCCACGACCCGGGCCGGCAGGGCCGCGTCGGTCACCGGGAAGTCGGCCAGATGCTCGAGGTATGCCGGTCCGTCCACGGCCCACAGCGATGGGGTGAGCGACGGGATGAGGGCGGCGAAACGGGCCATCCGATCGGCCTGCCGGTCGACGGTCAGCAGCGCTGGGTCGACCAGCGGCTGTCGGCCGATCCGGTAGAACGTGTTGGGGGCCAGGACGGCATACCCCCAGGACGCGATCCGTTCCACCATGTCGGCGATCCGCGGACGCAACCCGATCGCGTCCATGATGAACAGGACTCCGGGCCAGCGCCCGTCCCCGGTGGGGTGCGCAAGGTAAGCGTCGCAGGCGCCGTCCGGCATGGCCAGGTCGACGTGTTCCAGGCTCACCGCGTGGGTCATCGGGTCACACTCCGTCGATGTCGGGACCGGCCAAGCGGGCGATCTCGCGGTCGAGGTTGGCGCGCGCCTGCGGTTCCCATTGTGCCGCAGCGAAATCCGTGAGGTAGAGGCGAGGGCGCTCGACGAACGTTCGCAGCACCTCGGCTCGGGCGGCCCGGTATGCCGCGTCGGGGACGGCGGCATACTCCTGCCGGACTTGCTCGCAGTAGGCGTCGAAGCGATCCGGCCCCGAACCCAAGATCCACAGGTCGGCGTCGAGGAAGGCACGGTCCAGGGAGGTCAGCGAGTCACCGGAGTGGGTGGTGCTCAACCGGACCAACCTCTCGATGGCGAGGATGTCCGCGGTGTCGGCGCCGAGGTCGGTGAGGACGCGGCTCGCGAGCAACGTACTGTCGCCCTCGTTGGCTCCCGCGACCGCCAAGGGGTGGTAGACCGCATCGTGGAACCAACCGCCCAGGCGACCGAGCAGCGCTGTGCGGGAGTCGATCTCCTCGACGTCCTCGAGTTCCTCCAACGCCCAGAAGATCTCCACCAGGTGGGTGGTGCGGTGATAGTGGCGCTGCGGCTCGGCCCACCGGCGTAGCAGGTCGGTCCCTGCTGCCTGGACGGCGTCGTCGAGGGCATGGGGGACGAGCTCGGCGAGATCCTGTCGCCACCAACTGATGAGCGCGGGCACGACCGTCAGTCTCCCACCAGCGGGGCGGGAAGGGGCTGTGAGTGGACGATGTGCAACCCGGACACGGCGCGGGTGAGGACGACGTAGAGCCGGCGCAGGCCGGTCCGCTCGTCCGGCTCGGCGGCGGCGATGGCAGTCGGCTCGACGACGACAACGCGGTCGAACTCCAGACCCTTGGCGACGGTCGCAGGCACCAGGTCGACCTGGTGCTCCCCATCGCCGTGGTCGAGACCGAGGCTGCCGTGTTCGATTCCACTGCGGGACATGGCTTTTGACAACACGGCCACTGAGGCGTCAGCGGCGATCACCCCGACGGACCCCGGCTTGGCGATCGCCGCGCGGACCGCCGCCACGACGGCGGCAGCCAGGCCCGGTGCCTCGACCTGCTCGATGATCAGATCCCCGGGGTGGTCACGCACCGACTCGGGCACCCCGAGCCCGGGAGCCATGTGCGGGAGGAGGCGGGCGGCATACGCGATGACGGCGGCTGGCACCCGGAAGCCGCGGTCGAGCACCTCGACGACCGCCTCCGGCTTGCCGAGGTGCTCCAACGACTCGGTCCACGAGGCGGTGGCCCAGGGGGTCGTTCCCTGGGCGATGTCACCGAGCACCGTGGCCGAGCCGGTCGAGCAGCGTCGGCCCACCGCGCGAAGGTGCATCGGCGAGAGGTCCTGGGCCTCGTCGACAATGACATGGCCGAGGCTCGGAGTGCGTTCGACCAGATCGGCCAGCTCGTCGAGGAGCACAAGATCGGCATGGGACCACCGCGTCGCCGAGCGTGTGCGAGGCGGGTTGTCCCACAGCAGGATTCGCTGCTCGTCGGGAGTGAATAGTCCCTCAGCGTGCCGTCGCAACTCGTCAGCATCGGACCACAACCTGTGCAGGACGGTCTTGGGGTCGACCACTGGCCAGAGTGACGCGGCATACTGCCGCACAGGCGCGCTGCGCGCGACCGCGTCCTGCACGCGGTCGTCGGGCGACTCACCGGCGCGCTCCATCGCGAGCAACACGAGGTGGGCCAGGCGCTGGGGGAGCATCGCGCCGGCCGCGCCGTAGCGCACTCCCCGCTCGCGCAGCTCGTCGAGGACGTCCGCGACGAGGTATGCCGCCACCCGCCACTTTCGTGCCCCCCGCGGCACGACCAGCGGCTCGGTCGCAGTGCCGACGTGCGACCACACCGCGCGGCGCAAGAGCTCGGCCATCCGCGGATCCCCTTTGAGGACAGCGGTATCCGTTGAGTCGACCCCGCGCGCGGCGGCCGCGTCGACCAGCGCCGCAGCGGTCGTGTGGTGGACCTCGACCTCGCCGAGGGCCGGCAACACAGCCCCGATGTGGTCGAGGAAGGCACGGTTGGGACCAACGACGAGCACCCCGGCACGGGACAGTCGATCGCGGTGGGCATAGAGCAACCACGCCGCGCGGTGCAGGCCGACGGCGGTCTTGCCCGTGCCGGGTGCGCCCTGCACACACACGCTCGTCGCCAGGTCGGAGCGGACGATTTCGTCCTGCTCGGGCTGGATCGTCGCGACGATGTCGCGCATCGGGCCAACGCGGGGCCGCTCGATCTCGGCCTGCAGGATCGCGCTGCGCCGCTCACCTTCGGTCGGGTCGCCCAGATGCTCGTCCTCGTATGCCGTGAGCCTGCCCTTGTCGACCCCGAACCGGCGCCGCCGCCGCACCCCCATGGGGGCGGTGTGCGACGCGCGGTAGAAGGCGGTCGAGAGCTCCGCCCGCCAGTCGATCACCACGGGGTCGCCGCGGTCGTCGTTGATGTGACGGCGGCCGACATACCAGCGCTCGGTGCCGTGCTCGGCGTGGTCGAGGTCGAGGCGGCCGAAGAAGAGGGTGGAGGTCGGGTCATCGGCAAGCGACTGGACCCGCCGGTGCAGGGTGAGGGCGAGGAACTCCGAGGAGACCTTGTCGCCGCCAATTGCATTGTCTCGCAAGGCTTCGGTCTTGGCGCGCATCCGGGCCAACTCGGCTCGGGCGTGGTCGAGGTAACGCTGTTCCCGGCTCAGGTCATCGCCGCTGCAGGAGGGGTCGATGGGTGTTGCGGGCCTGGTGTCGGTGGGATCGGGAGGGTGGTCGGCGGGCATGGCAGGACACCTCCGGTGCAGAAGGGGGAAGGTCTTTCCTACCGTCCGCAGGTGCCGCAGTCAACCGGTTTGCGACGAGTTCCCTGGTGTGGGTGGTTGGAGCGGGTGCTTCACCGCACGGTGATGTCGCCCGTCCTCGTGGTGACCTGGATGAGCCGAGTTGAGTTGGGGTCCGTGGGCGCCTTCACCGAGACGTGCCCGCTGGACGTGGAGGTCCGCACGTCGTAGCGCTGGTCCGCGCCGAGGGTGAGCACGACATCTCCGGAGGTCGTGTCCACGGTCAGACTGCCGGGAGCTCCGTCCACGCGGACATCTCCGGAAGAGGTCTGGACCCGCGCCGTATCGGTGCGCACCTCGCAGGCGTCCACGTCTCCCGATCCGGTCCGGACCGACAGAGAGGTGCTCACCCGGCATACATCGACGTCGCCGCTGCTGGTCGTGACCTCGACCTTGGGGACGTCGCGGACGGTGACATCGCTGCTGCCACCTTCGCCGACGAGGGACGCGACCGACGAGACCGAGAGGTCTCCGCTGCCGGCGCTCCAGCGGACGGCTATCGCTCGGGGGGCTTCCACTCGGTAGTCCGTCCAGCACGGCCACCGCGTGTCCAGGCAAGGGTTGGCCAGGGTGAGAACCCCGCCGGTGACGTGGCCAGCGGACGACGGCGGGGTTTCCTCAGATCCAGACCAGGTGACGTGCACGGTGACAGTGATCTCGGTGCGGTCGCTGCCGATGACGGTCACGTCCTGGCTGCCAAGAGAACGCAGGTCCACCACGTCCGCGGCATACGTGTTCGTCTGGGCAACGCTGTGCCGAGTGGCGTTGACCCACGTGGCGACCCCGGTTCCCCCAACACTCAACGCAATGATCGCCAGCCCGGCAGCCACCCACAGCGGACGCTCCGGAACGCGTCGACCGTGATCGACGACGGCCGCCGGCGTCGGTATGACAGTGGTCATCGGGACTCCTTCTGGGCAGCGAGGAACTCCAGGACTGCCAGGACCCGGCGGTGCGGGGTCGGCGTCTCGGGAAGGGGGAGCTTGGCGAAGATCGCATTGACGTGCTTGGCGACCGCGCTCTCGCTGACGACCAGAGCTGCGGCGATGCCGGAGTTGGACAGGCCCTGGGCCATGAGCGAGAGCACCTCGTGCTCGCGCGGTGTGAGCCGATCAACGGGAGAGCCGACCCGCCGGACGAGCAGCTGTGCTACCACTTCGGGGTCCAACGCCGTCCCGCCCGCAGCGACGCGCCGGACGGCGTGGAGGAACTCCTCGACGTCAGCCACCCGGTCTTTGAGCAGATAGCCGACGGCCCGGGTGGAGCCGCTGAGCAGTTCGGCGGCATACCGTTCCTCGACGTACTGGCTGAGGATGAGGACGGCGACGTCCGGCCACCGCTCGCGCAGTTCCAGCGCCGCGCGGACTCCTTCATCGGACCAGGTCGGCGGCATCCGGACATCGACGATCGCGAGGTCCGGGGTGAGGGAAGCTACGGCGTCGATGAGCGCTGGCGCCGTGTCGACCGCCGCGACCGTCTCGATGTCGGCGATGGCCAGCAGCCGGATGAGTCCCTCCCGCAACAGGGTCGAGTCCTCGGCGATCACGACCCGCACGGGATCACCGCCTCGAGCACGGTCGGCCCGCCGGGCGGGCTTTCTATGGTCAGTTCACCGTCGACCGACGCCACCCGTTGGCGCAGACCGGTTAGACCGGAGCCGCGCGTCGGGTCGGCCCCGCCGGCGCCGTCGTCGACGATCCGCAGGTGCAGCCGACCGTCGGCGAGCCGGGCCGTCACCTGCGCGCGGCCGGCTCCCGAGTGCTTGACGACATTCGTCAACGCTTCCGACACCACGAAATAGGCAACGGCCTCCACCGGCTGCGGCAACCGCTGGGGCACCCGGACGTCGAGGGACACCGGGATCGGTGATCGGGCGGCCAACCCGGACAGGGCCGCGTCTAGCCCACGGTCGTCGAGCACCGCCGGGTGCAGGCCCCGGACGATGCCCCGCAGCTCGACGAGGGCCTCCTTGGCTTCGGCGTGGGCCTGATCCAGCGCCGCCTGGGCGGCCGGGGATAGGTCAGGCAGGGTAGCCCGGGCGACACCGAGGTTCATGGCAAGGGCCGTGAGCCGCTGTTGGGTCCCGTCATGCAGGTCCCGTTCGACTCGGCGCCGTTCCGCGTCGGCCGCGTCGACCGTCCCGGTGCGGGCTTGGGCCAGGTGCTCGACCCGCTGGGCGAGCTCCTCGCTCCGGGCCCGACCCAGCAGAGCGATGGCGATCCGAGCATCGCCGTAGGCCACGGCACGAGCCATCGACGGCACGGCGAGGACCAATGCCGTCCCGGTGACTACGACTGCGGCGAGGGTGATGGGCGACTGCGTGGATACCCCCCAGCTTCCCAGGGTCACGGGGGTGCCGAAGATCGGGGCGGTCACGCACACCAGTCCCGCCGCGAGGAACGACACCATCACGACCCCCAGCAGGAACAGCGCCAGGCCGACGATCGAGTTGTAGGCCAATGCCTTCCAGAACGGTGCGGTCGTCAGGACTCGGCGAAGGCGACGCACGAGCCCGTCATCCGACATTCGGGACGGGGCGGTGATGTGCAGGCCGAGGAACGCGCGCATCCGCGAGCGATGGATGGCGCTGAGGGCCGAGTTGACGGCGAGCAGGAGCGAGCCGCAGATGACGGCGCCCACCACAGTCGGCAGTAGCCCGAGGGTGAGTGACACCAGCGTGACGAGCGCGACGAACGCGGCGATCCCGATGGCGCCGCCCGTCGCCACGTGCAGGACGGCATACCCGGGGTGGATGCCGCGGAAGCGCAGCTCACCCGCCGTCGCGGACCACTGCTGTTCGGTATGCCGTGTGCTCGCCATACCGTCACGCTACGGGTCGTGGCTGGTGGTGTCTCTGGAGTTGAGGACCGTTGTGGGG
>JBGAQN010000011.1:0-51177 GCA_044220725.1 Dermatophilaceae bacterium | reverse complement strand
GGCCACATCCGGGTGTGGCCAGCACTCCACGAAGCAGGGTCAGGCGGGGGCTGAAGCCCAGAACGTCTGGAAGTGTGCGGTGGCGTCGGGATGGTCCTGGACACGGTGGCCGTAGCCTGGCAGAACCAGCCGGTGCGCCCCGTGGCCGTGCAGCACCTGAGCCACCTCGTCATAGATGTCCCGAGCCCCGCTGGTGACGACGAGGGTCGGCACGCGGCCGACGACGGCCGGATCGAGTGGGATCAGCCAGGCCGGGGTGAACGCCCGCAACCGCGCTGCCGAGCGAGCCAGTTGCTCGGGCGTAAAGTCCGGGACCGGCATACCGACGGCGCGGGCGAAACCGGCGGAAAACTCGAGGTCTGTGAACGTCGGGTCGTCCTTACGATCGAACAGCGGCGCCAACGCGGCCACGTGGGCATCGGTTTCCGGCCAGCCCGCGGTCAAGCCGACGAACGGCGGCTCGCACAGGACCAGGCTCGCCACGCGATGAGGCCGTGCGGCGGCCGCGAGCACGGCGGTGACGCACCCGTAGGAGTGAGCGACGAGATGCCCGCGCGGGTCGAGCGCGTCGAGGACCACCGGTTGCACGTGGTCGGGGTGGTCGCCGTCATGGACTCGCCGCACGAAGTGCGCCGCGTCGCCGAGGGCGGCCGCCTGCAGCGGCCAGGCGTTCGGGCCCGCAGACCCGGTCCCGTGGAGGAAGACGACCCGCACATGGCGAGTATGCCGGGTGACCGGCTCAGTCGGCATACTCCCTCGCGGGGTGAACAGCAGACCCGCGGGGAGCATGGGGGATGGAGAGCACCAGGGCGCGCCATGGGTGAGGGGCGGGACAGGAGTAGCGGGACAGGGGAGTGGCGGGTGCCTGTCGGTGGGGGGACGTACTCTCGTGACCATGCGTCCGACGACCGACCTGCAGCGCCGACTGGCCCCGTTCGAGGTGATCTCTGACTTCCAGCCCAGCGGCGACCAGCCCGAGGCGATCGCCGAGCTGGCCAAGCGGATCACGGGTGGGGTGACCGACACCGTGCTGCTCGGGGCGACCGGGACGGGGAAGTCGGCGACGACGGCCTGGCTGATCGAGGCGGTGCAGCGACCGACCCTGGTGATGGCGCCGAACAAGACGCTCGCGGCGCAATTGGCCAATGAGTTCCGGGAACTGCTGCCCCGCAACGCGGTCGAATACTTCGTCAGCTACTACGACTACTACCAGCCCGAGGCCTATATCCCGCAGACGGACACCTACATCGAGAAGGACTCCTCGATCAACGAGGAGGTCGAGCGATTGCGGCACTCGGCAACCAACTCGCTGCTCACTCGCCGGGACGTCGTCGTTGTGGCGTCTGTGTCGTGCATCTACGGCCTGGGGACCCCGCAGGAGTATGTCGACCGGATGGTCAAACTGCGGGTCGGCCAGGAGCTCGAACGCGACCAGTTGCTGCGGCGTTTCGTCGGAATGCAATACACCCGCAATGACCTGGCCTTCACCCGGGGCACGTTCCGAGTGCGGGGAGACACCGTCGAGATCATCCCGATGTATGAGGAGCTCGCCGTCCGGATCGAGTTCTTCGGCGACGAGATCGAGCGGCTCTACACGCTGCACCCACTCACTGGGGAGGTCGTCCGCGAGGAGCAGGAGATGTATGTCTTCCCGGCCTCGCACTACGTCGCCGGGCCGGAGCGGATGGAACGCGCGATCGGCGGGATCGAATCCGAGTTGGAAGCACGGCTCGCCGAGTTGGAGCGGCAGGGCAAGCTGCTGGAGGCCCAACGGCTGCGAATGCGCACGGCATACGACATCGAGATGATGCGCAGCGTCGGGTTCTGCAGCGGAATCGAGAACTACTCCCGACACATCGACGGACGCGAGGCGGGCTCCGCGCCCAACTGCCTGCTCGACTACTTCCCTGAGGACTTCCTCCTCGTCATCGACGAGTCGCACCAGACCGTGCCGCAGATCGGCGCGATGTACGAAGGCGACATGTCCCGCAAGCGCATGCTCGTCGACCACGGATTCCGGCTGCCCAGCGCGATGGACAACCGGCCGCTGAAATGGGAGGAATTCCTCGAACGCATCGGTCAGACGGTCTATCTGTCGGCGACGCCGGGGGACTACGAGATGGCCAAGTCGGGGAAGTTCGGCCCGCCGGTCGAGCAGATCATCCGCCCGACCGGTCTGATCGACCCCGAGATCGTCCTCAAGCCCACCAAGGGTCAGATCGACGACCTCATCCACGAGATCAAGACCCGCGCTGCCCGCGACGAGCGGGTCTTGGTCACGACCCTCACCAAGAAGATGGCCGAAGACCTCACCGACTACCTGCTCGACAAGGGGATCCGGGTGCGTTATCTGCACTCCGAGGTCGACACCCTGCGGCGGGTGGAGCTGCTGCGCGAGCTACGCCTCGGGGACTTCGACGTGCTCGTCGGCATCAACCTCCTGCGTGAGGGTCTGGACCTTCCCGAGGTGTCGCTCGTGTCGATCCTCGATGCCGACAAAGAGGGGTTCCTGCGCTCCACCCGCTCCCTCATCCAGACCATCGGCCGCGCCGCCCGCCATGTGAGCGGCCAGGTGCATATGTATGCCGACAAGCTCACGCCCTCGATGCGCGACGCCATCGACGAAACCAACCGACGCCGGGCCAAGCAGGTCGCCTACAACACCGAGCGCGGCCTCGATCCCCAGCCGTTGCGCAAGAAGATCGCCGACATCACCGACCTGCTCGGTCGGGAGAGCGCCGACACGGAGGAACTGCTCGGCTCTGGCCGGTCTCGCTCCCGCGGCAAGGCATCCGGTATGCCGCCTGGCCGCGACCGCGCGGGTCGTGGGGCTGTGCTCGCGGATGTCGGAGTCGCCAGCGGCGTCCGCGCGGAGGGATTGCCGACCTCAGACCTCGCCGGCCTCATCCAGGAGCTCACCGCCCAGATGCACGCGGCGGCGGCGGAACTGCACTTCGAACTCGCTGCCCGATTGCGCGACGAGGTCTCGGAGTTGAAGAAGGAGCTGCGCCAGATGAGCGAGGCGCTGCGCTGACGAGAGCAACCTCACGTTCCACCGGTGAAAACGAGGTAAGGCATACCTAACTCCGTCGATAACATGTCGGTGTGAGTGCGCTCGAACTGTCACTGTCGGCCTGGCCGATCAGCGCTCCCGCTGTGCTCGTGGCAGCGCGCCCAACGCCTTCCCTTACCGATCGAGGGTCGGCCGCGGACCTGATCACGCAATTGGCGCGGTTGGGCCTACGCCCGGGCATGCGGGTCACGCCGCTGCAGCGCACCCCAGGGCGCGGCCTGGTCCTGGCCGTCGGCGACCTTCGCCTCGCCGTGGATCGACAGACGGCCGACTCGCTGAGGGTTCAAGCGCCGGGCCACTGCGGTCGTGACGAGTGCTGAGGTGACCGGACCCCGCCACGAGGCCGGTGCGTGGGCGTCCGAGCCACCCTCCCCGGTCCAGCAATGTGTGCCGGTTGGCTCCCCGGTGACCTCGTGTCACATGCCGGCCGCGCCACAAGCCCCGGCCGGGTCTGTGGTCATCGCTCTTGCCGGGGCGCCCAATGTCGGCAAGTCGACCCTCTTCAACGCGCTCACCGGCGCCCGGTTGACCATGGGCAACTGGCCGGGGACCACGGTCGAAGTCAGTCGTGGTCGCTGGCGGATTAACTCGACCGTCAGCGAGGCGAGAGCCACCCCCGATGCGGCAGCCCCGGATGAAACAGCTCCCGCGTTGTCGGTCGACGGGGTGCTGAGCCGCCCGGACTACGAACTCGTGGACCTGCCGGGCGCCTACTCGCTGGACCCGATCTCCCCCGACGAGGAACTGACCAGAGCGGTCCTGCTCGATCCAGACCCGGCCGCCAGCCCCTACGTCGTCATCCTGGTGGTGGACGCGTCGCATTTGGCGCGCAGCCTGTATGTCCTCGCTCAACTGCTCGAACACCGCAGGCGTGTCGTCGTCGCGCTCACCATGGCCGACGTCGCGGCTAGGCGAGATATCACCATCGACCCGATCGCGCTCGAGACCGCCATCGGCGTGCCCGTCGTCGTCGTCGATCCGCGACACCGCACGGGCCTGACAGCTCTCACCCAACGGGTGCACCGGGTTGTTGGTGGCCCGGTGTTCCCGCCGCGGGTCAACGTCAACAGCGTTCAACACGGCGTAGACGACGTGGCTGACGAGTTGGACCTGGCCGAGGAGCGTTTCGCATGGGTCCAGTCCGCGGTCGAGGCTGCCCAGACAAGGGAAGCCCGAGCCCGGCATACCTGGTCCGACCGGGTCGACCAGGTCGTCTTGTCGCGCGGCGGCGGCCCGCTGGTCTTCCTCACCGTGATGTGGCTGGTCTTCCAGGCGACCACCACCATCGCCGCGCCCCTGCAGGATGCCCTGGACGCCCTGTTCACCGGGCCGGTGAGCGAGAGCGCCAGGATGCTGCTGAGGTCGATGCACGTCGATCACCCGCTGGTCACGGGCTTGGTGGTCGACGGGCTGATCGCTGGTGTCGGCATGTTGCTCACTTTCGTGCCGCTCATGGCGATGATGTTCGTCCTGCTCGCCTTGCTCGAGGACTCCGGCTACCTCGCGCGTGCAGCCGTCGTCACCGATCGGAGCATGCGAGCTCTCGGCCTGCCGGGCCGCGCCTTTCTGCCGCTCATCGTCGGTTTCGGCTGCAACGTCCCGGCGGTCGCAGCGACCCGGGTGCTGGCCGGCGCCCGCCAACGGGTGTTGACTGCGCTGCTTGTGCCGTTCACGTCCTGCTCGGCCCGCCTGACCGTCTATGTCCTGCTCGCGACCACCTTCTTCGACCGGTATGCCGGCACGGTCGTCTTCGGCATGTATCTCGTGTCGATAGCTCTCGTCGTGGGGGTCGGTCTGCTCCTGCGCCGAACTCTCTGGCGCAGCCTGCTCGCCGAGCCGTTGCTGCTCGACCTGCCGCCCTACCAGCGGCCGACCGCACGGGTGACCTGGTCGGTCACCTGGACGCGGCTGCAGGGCTTCCTGCGCACGGCCGGCGGGATCATCGTGGCCACCGTGTGTGTCGTCTGGCTCCTGCAGAGCGTCCCGGTCCGCGGCGAGCACGCCTACGGGGAGACTCCAGTCGGCGACAGCGCGTATGCCGCGCTCGCCGCCGCGGTGGCCCCGGCCTTCGAGCCGGCCGGGTTTGGCAGCTGGCAAGCCGCTGGCGCGCTGGTTACCGGCTTTGTCGCCAAGGAAGCCGTCATCTCTTCCTGGGCCCAGACGTATGCGGCCCTCGATACTGACGGGGTCGCCGACGAGGCCCGCTTGGCCGAGTCGGTCCGCCACGACTTTGAGCGCACATCCGACGGGCACGGACCCGTCGCTGCGTTGGCCTTCATGGTGTTCCTGCTGGCCTATACCCCGTGTGTGGCCACCTTGGCTGCTCAGCGGAGGGAGATCGGGTTGAGGTGGGCGGGCTTCGGAGTCGGCGTCCAGCTCGTCGCCGCGTGGGTCCTGGCGGTAGCCGTCTTCCAGATCGGGACGTTGCTGCGATGAGTGAGGTTGGCCCGCTGGCCGAGGGGCCCACCCCCAGCCTGGTCGGTTCGTCCGGTCCGCTGCGCCAAGTGATCGCGGCTGTCGCGGCTGGGGCCGCCAGCCGTCGCGAGGTGGCCCGGCAGACGGGGTTGTCCTCGGCGACGGTCGACGCCGCTGTTGACCACCTCGTCCACACCGGGCGACTCACGACTGCCTCGCTCGGGGTCAGTTGTGCCTCCGGTGGGTGCCGTACCTGCCCCAGCGGACGCGCCGACGACGGCCCCGGCTGCGGGGCCCTCGCTGCCCACCAGGGACGCGGACCCGTCGTCCTGACCCTCGCGCCCCGACCTCAGGGCTCAGTCTCGCGAGCGGACGGCGCGCCTGCGCGGTGAGGCGACCCGGTCAAAGGACAGGTTGATCGTCCTGGTCGGCTGCCACCATGCGTTCCTCCGGGAGCTCGGTCGGCTCGGCCGCGCGGTCGCGCGAGGATTTGACCAGGCTGGCCACGGTGGTCACCCCGAGAATGAGGATGATCGCGCCGAGGGATACCGAGATCGGGATGTCCGGGACGCCATGCAGCGGCTGCCCGCCATTGAGGAACGGCAGGTTGTTCTCGTGCAACGCGTGCAGGATCAACTTGACCCCGATGAACGCCAAGAGGACGGCGAGCCCGATCGAGAGGTAGACCAATCGTTTGAGCAGCCCGCCGATGAGGAAGTAGAGCTGGCGTAGGCCCATGAGGGCGAACAGATTGGCCGTCAAGACGAGGTAGGGCTCCTTGGTGAGCCCATAGATGGCGGGGATCGAGTCGAGCGCGAACAGCAGATCTGTCGTGCCCAACGCCAAGATGACGATGAACATCGGTGTGATGAGGCGCTTGCCGCCCTCGCGGACGAACAGCTTGGTCCCGTGGAAGGTGCTCGTCGCCGGGAGACGGCGCTCAACGAACATGAGGAACGCGTTCTCCTCGTATTCGTCGTCGTCACTCTCGCCCTCGCGAGCCAGCTTCCAGGCCGTCCAGATCAGGAAAGCGCCGAAGATGTAGAACACCCACGCATAGGAGTTGATGACAGCTGCCCCGAGGGCGATGAACAGCCCACGGAGCACGATGGCGATGATGATGCCCACCATGAGGGCCGACTGCTGCAACCGCTCGGGCACCCGGAAGTTGGCCATGATCAGCAGGAAGACGAACAGATTGTCGACCGACAGCGAATACTCGGTCAGCCAACCCGCATAGAACTCCCCGGCATACTGCCCACCGAAATCCCACCACACGAACAACCCGAACAGCAGCGCGAGCGAGACGTAGAACACCAGGTAAGCGGTGCACTCGCGCATCGACGGGATGTGGGGCTTGCGGGCAACGATGGCGACATCGGCGGTGAGGGCAACAACGGCCGCGCCGATGGTGACCCACCACACCAATGGGGTGACGTCCACGAAGCACCTTCCGGTTGGGTTGTGTGAGCGACTTTACCGACTTTGCCGAAGCGGTTCAGGCGCTGGTGCGACGTCAGGGTCGCTGAGCGCGCGGCAAGGTGGCTACGACGGCGTCGTACGACGCGTCGATGGCTTCGGTGAGTTCCTCGTCCGGGATCGCTCCCGCCAGACGGAGCGTGTTCCATCCGTAGCGCCCCACGTAGGCCATGACCGACGCATCGTCCGGGTATCGCTGCAGCCATTCGTCGGCCTCATCGCGGGTGCGGCCGAGCTTGAGACCGACGCCATCCCCGCGGTAAAGGCGAAGATCTTGGGACCCACCTTGGCGACGACATCACCCTCCCAGGGCTCATCACGCCACGCTCCTGGTTTGGCCAGGCAATAGGCAAGAACGTCGTCTGTGGTCATGGGTGGACGTTAGCCCGTGTGGCCAGCCAGTCGCAGTGGCCCGGCCAGCGGGAGTCGCCCGACGGCATACCGGGTCGCCTCGCGGTCGGGTCCGAGGGGCTCCTCGACGATTCCGCGGCCCGTCTCCGGCGCGTGCAGCATCCGGCCGGGCCCGCTGACGATCCCGACGTGGTGCACCGGCCGGCCGGGGTGCGCGAAGAAGTAGAGGTCACCCGGGCGCTCATGGCCCGGCCCAACGGGGTATGCCGCGGCCTCCTGGTCGTCCGCGTCACGAGGAACGACGACACCAAGCCGCCGCCACACCAGGTGGACCAGCCCCGAACAGTCCAACCCGAGCGGTGACATCCCACCCCAGAGGTAGGCCAGACCTAGGTGTTCGCGAGCCAGGTCGAGAACCTGGGCACCATCGGGGACGTCGGCCACGGGCACCCGCGGCGGCGCAGCCCCGCCGTCGCCGGCCGTTTCGTGGTCGAGGTGGGCCCGCCGCACCCATCCCGGGTAGCCCCGGGAGTCCAGCCGGCTGAGCTGCCACGGGAGCACCACCTCGACCCAGCCATCGTCGGTCACCGGACCGATCGGCACGACCGGCTCACCGAGGACCGCCTGGCTGTCGACACGCCCGTGCAAGCCGAGGCGCCCCAGGCCTGCCTCGTCGTCGGCCGGGTTGGCG
Organism: Dermatophilaceae bacterium; assembly: GCA_044220725.1. Classification (GTDB taxonomy): domain Bacteria; phylum Actinomycetota; class Actinomycetes; order Actinomycetales; family Dermatophilaceae; genus Phosphoribacter. The sequence continues at coordinate 43,168 of JBGAQN010000011.1, read as the reverse complement.
TCCAGGGCGTCCAGCCAGGCGATCGGGTCGGGGTCGTCGCGAATCGCCGGGTCGTCGATCGACCGCGGAGAGCTCGGGGAGGTCCACAGGGTCGTCACGGGGACGGACACGCGCAACGGGGCCATCGCCCCATCCTCACATGCCCGATACTTCCGAACATGCAATCGGCTCACGTGGCGTCGCGCCTGCAGGACCTCATCGCGCAGGCTCCCGGTCGGGTCTCGCTGGCGGTGCGGTCCAGGGACGGGTTCCGCTTCGACCACGACTCGTCGCGGGTGGTCCCGGCGGCGAGCACGATCAAGGTGCCGATTCTGCTGGCCTACTTCGCGGCAGGTATGCCGTGGGACCTTCCGGTCGCGCTCCCCGCGACGCGCGTGGGCGGTTGCGGGCCGCTGTCCTTGCTGCCCTCGGTGACCAGCCTTCCGGCGGGAGAGGTGCTGCGTCTGATGATCGCGCTGTCCGACAACGACGCGACCAATGCGCTCATCGGGATCGTGGGTGTCGGCGAGGTATCGCGCCTGCTCGGCCGAGCCGGCGCACGGCATACAGCGCTGCGGCGGCGGATGATGGACGAGGCGGCGGCCGCGGCGGGGCTGGAGAACGAGACGTGCGCTGCGGACCTGGCCGAGTTGCTGGCCGCGTTGCGGTCCGGCGCGCTGCTCCCTCCGCGCGAGGCTGCGATGGCGCTGGCGGTGCTGCGCGAGCAGCAGTTCGACGAGGGGCTGCCGGCCTATCTCCCCGATGACGTCCGTTGCGCGTCCAAGACCGGGAGCCTGCCGGGCGTGCGGCACGACATCGCCGTGCTCGACCGAGGTGACGCGTGGGTCAGCGTCGCCGCGCTAGCGACCGACCTCATGGACGGGCCGATCGACCGAGGCACATCGGTGCTCCCGACGTGGGCCTCGATCGGCGAGGCGGTCGCCGAGCTCGTAGTGTGACCCCGGCCAGCATCCCAGTGCCCATCGCTGCGCTGGCAGGTGCCGCACAGCCCCGCACAGGATCAGTAGTCCAGGAGCAGAGCCACGCGGATGGGGCCCGAGCTAAGATATCTTGACATCAAGATACTCCGAGAGGATCCGAGATGCAGCTGCACCACGTACAGGTCTCGATGCCCAAGGGCCAAGAGGCAGAAGCCCGTCGCTTCTACTCCGGGGGATTGGGCCTGGTCGAGGTTCCCAAGCCCCCAGACCTGGCCGGAAGAGGCGGCTGCTGGTTTCGCGATGGGGTAGGCGAGGTCGTGACTCTTGAGATCCATGTCGGCGTGGATGACCCCTTCATCCCCGCACGGAAGGCACACCCTGCTCTGCTGGTGAAAGATGCGCGTGCTCTCGAGGAGACGGGCGCACGCCTCCAAGCGGCTGGCTATGACGTCAACTGGGAGGAGCGAGCTACCTTCCCTGGCTTCGAGCGGTTCCATTGCCGCGATGGGTTCGGCAACAGAATCGAGATCATGGCGCCTGCGGTCTGACTCGGTCCGCTCGTCGCTCGCGGCGTTCGCTGCGCTCCCGCGGGGACCTCCGCCTCAACTGATCCCGACAATGGGCAGCCGCAACGCACCGGGCGCCTGAGTCGGCACCGCCGGCTTCGCAGGGGCGACCGGTTGGATTCTCTCGTATGCCGTCCCCAGCGCCGGTCGCGCGTCGTCCTCGCCCCGGTTGGGCCAGTAGGCCATCGCCCGCTCGGCCTGGGCGGTGATGGTGAGCGAGGGGTTGACGCCGAGGTTGGCCGACACCGCTGAGCCGTCGACGATGTGCAACCCGGCATAACCGAAGACTCGGTGATAGGCGTCGACCACGCCGTGGTCGGCGTCCTTGCCGATCGGGCATCCGCCGATGAAGTGGGCGGTGAGCGGGCGCTGGAACTGCTCGCCGATGTTGCCGGCGGGGAAGCCGCCGACGATCCGCGCCATCCGCCGGACCGCCTCGTTGGCCAGGGGGATCCAGGTCGGGTTGGGTGCGCCGTGCCCCTGCTCTGAACTCAGGGTGACTTTTCTGGTGAGCCGGTTGCGCTTGGGGAAAGTGTTGATCGAGTTGTCCAACGACTGCATGACCAGCGCAATGACGGTGCGCTCGGACCAGTGCTTGAAGTCGTAGAGACCCGGGACCCGGCGGCGTTCCCGCCAGGTCTGCTTAAGCCACACTCGCCAGCGCGGTTCAATCCCCAGGTCGTCGGTAAGAACCGAGGTGAGCAATGACATGACGTTTGAACCCCGGCCATAGCGGACGGGCTCGATGTGGGTGTGCTCGTCCGGGTGGAAGGACGACGTAATGGCCACGCCCTCGGTGAAGTCCCGCGGATCGCCCTTGGGGGCCCCTGCGCCCAGGATCGACTCCGAGTTGGTCCGGGTGAGCCGGCCGAGTGTGTCCGAGAGGTTCGGCAGGTCGCCGGTGAACTTCAGGGTGTGCAGTAGCCGTTGGGTGCCCAGGGCGGAGGCGGCGAACACCACGTGCTGCGCGGCATACCGGCGGGACGACCGGGCTGCGCGGCGTTTGGTGGTCGCACGTGTGTCCTTGGTGTGCACGTCGTAGCCGCCGTCGTGCCGCGGTACGACCCGGGTCACGGTCGTCATCGCGTGCACGTGCGCGCCGCGCCTCTCAGCCAGATAGAGGTAGTTCTTGACCAGGGTGTTCTTCGCGTTGTGTCGGCACCCCGTCATGCACTCACCACACCCGGTGCAGGTATGCCGGGCCGGCCCTTCCCCGCCGAAGTACGGGTCCTCGACGGGTTGCCCCTTCGCCTCCCCGTCCCGGGGGAAGAGGACGCCAACTGGGGTGTAGCGGAAGGTGTCCGCCTTGCCCATCTCTTCGGCGACCTGGCGGATCACCTCGTCGGAGGGGGAGTGCCAGGGATTGGTGATGACGCCCAGCATCCGGCTGGCCTGGTCGTAGTAGGGGGCGAGCTCGGCCTTCCAGTCGGTGATGTCCCGCCATTGCGGGTCGTCGTAGAAGGCGTCCGGTGGCTCATAGAGCGTGTTGGCGTAGACGAGGGAGCCGCCGCCGACCCCGGCTCCGCTGAGGATGAGACAGTCGTTGAGCAGATCGATCCGTTGGATTCCGTAGCAGCCGACGGCGGGGGCGAACAAGTAGTTGCGGACGTCGAAACTCGTGTCCGGCAGGTCAGCGTCTTCGAATCGAGGCCCAGCCTCAAGAACGGCGACTGAGTAGCCCTTCTCCGTGAGCCTCAGGGCGGCGACCGAACCACCGAACCCCGACCCGACCACGACGACGTCGTAGTCGAACGCTGTGCTCACTATGCCCTCCCCAGGCGGCCGAGCAACCGCACCGCCGTGGTCATCACCGCGGCATACGCCTCGTCGGTGAGGCCCCAGTGCGGACCGAAGCGGAGCAGGTACTGCGTGGCGACTGACTGGACCTCGGTGTAACGGTGGATGCCTTCGGCGCCCTGGCGTCGCCCGATCCCGGAGGAGCGCATCCCGCCCATGGGGGCGTCCAGGCTGGCGAATGTCGCGCTGAAGGCCTCGTTGACGTTGACCGTGCCGCACTTGATCCGGTTCGCGATCTGCCGAGCACGTTTGCTGTCCTTGCTAAACACGGCTGCGTTCAGGCCATAGTCGCCGGCATTGGCCAGATCGACAGCTTCGTCCTCGCTGGTGAAGGAGTAGACCGAGATGACTGGGCCGAACGTCTCGTCGGCGTGACAGGCCATGTCGGGCGTCACCCCGTCGAGGATCGTCGGCTCGTAGAAGTAGGGGCCAAGGTCTGGACGAGCCTTGCCGCCGGCCAGAACTCGCGCTCCATGGTGCACCGCATCGTCGACATGGTCGGCGACGGTCTTGAGCTGCTCGGCCGAGATGAGTGACCCCATGTCGATGCCCCACTCATGGCCTGCGTCCAGGCGCATCGCCTTGGTCCGGGCGACGAACTTCTCGACGAAGGCGTCGTGCACTTCCTTGGCGACGTAGAGGCGCTCGGTCGAGACACAGAGCTGTCCGCCGTTGGAGAAGGCGGCGCGGACGGCACCCTCGGCAGCCCGATCGAGGTCGGCGTCGTGCAGGACGAGGATCGGGTTCTTGCCGCCCAGTTCCAGCGAGCAACCGATGAGACGGTCGGCACACTGTCGGGCAATGACCCGCCCCGTCGCGGTCGATCCCGTGAAGCACACGTAGTCGGCACGCTCGATCATCGGCCCGCCCAGGACGCGCCCGGCGCCGGTCACCATCTGCCATAGGCCTTCCGGCAGACCGGCCTCCTCGAGCAACTGCAGCCCCAACAGGGCCGACAGCGGGGTGTGGTGATCGGGCTTTGACACGACGGCGTTGCCAGCGGCGATGGCGGCGATCCCGTCGACGAGGGCCATAGTGAAGGGGTAGTTCCACGGCGAGATGATCGCGACCACGCCCTTGGGCGTGCGGTGCTCCTCGATGTGGGTGAGGAACGGGACAACGCCGTCGCGCTTCTTGGGCGACAGGTGCCGCTCCAGGGTCCGGCCGTAGTAGCGCGCGGTGAGGGCAACGTGCAGCGGCTCGTCGAAGGCGTGGATCCGGGCCTTCCCGGACTCCCAACAGATGAGGTCCATGATCTCCTCGCGCCGGTCGAGGATGAGTTCGCTCAGGCGCAGAAGCACCGCCGAGCGCTCGGCATAGGTCGACAACGCCCAGTCACGTGCCGCCTCACGGGCCCGGGCGAAGGCGGTCGCCACATCGTCAGGGGTGGAGATGGGCACGCTCCCTAACGGCTGGCCCGTCGTCGGGGCATGCACCATCATCGCTTGGCCGGACGTCGCGACGAGGCGCTCGGTGAGGCCTCGGACGAAGGATTGGTCCAGGGCGTAAGTGGCGGAAAGGATGTGTTCGGGGTCCAGCAGGCCGGGGCGGTGCGCAGCGGAACTCTTACCTGCCGTGGCGTGGGTCATGATCGAGCGTAGGCACTCGTGGTGGGGTCGTGGGCAGGGCGTGGGTACGTGACATCCCTCACGTGCCGGAACGGGACGTGGGTCCGTAGCGCACCGTCATCGTGAGGCGACACTCAGCGGCATACGAGTGCATGCACTCCGTTTGTGCGCGACGATGCCTGAAACGACGAGAGAGGTCTACGGATGGGAACTCGGATCGCCGCGTCCGACCTGACGTGGCTGATGATGGACCGCCCGAACAACCTCATGCACGTCCACGGCCTGCTGACCTTCGATGAGTTGCCGGAGTGGGACACGTTGCAAGAGGCGATCTTCGAGCGGATTGTCACGAAGTATCGCGTCCTGAGCCAGGTTCCGGTGAAGCGCCACGGGCACTGGGAGTGGGTGGACGACGTCGACTTCTCCATCGATCGACACATCCAGCGCATCATCCTCGCGGACTCGCACCCCGACACGCTGCGGGCCCACGTCTCGAGCATGTTCTCCGTGCCGTTCGACCGGTCCCGACCGCTGTGGGACATGCAACTGATCTCCGGCCCGGTCGAGGACGAAGGTGGGGGAGCGATGCTCACCCGCTTCCACCACGGGTTGGGAGATGGCATCCGGCTGGTCCAGTTGCTGCTCGGCACCTGTGACCCCGCCCCAGATGCGATACCCGAGACGGTCGGTCGGTCCGCCGAACCGGGCTCACACGGCGCCCTGGAGACTGTCCTGCACCTTGCGGAGCACTCGGTCAAGGACACTATCGACGCCTTCGAGCACTCCGGTGAGGTCATGGTGCAAGCGGGTCGCACGATGATCGCGACGATGAACCCCCTGGAGTTGCCGCACCACCTGGAGTCGGCCCTCGACCTCGTTCGCCATCCCACCAAGCTGATCGACGCCCTGACCTCCTTCACCTCCAGCGACAACGAGACCTCCAACTCCTGGCGGGAGATCGGACGGCTGCTCCTGCACGGCAAGGCCGAGACCGAAGCCTGGAGCGGTCACCCCGACGTGGACAAGGGGGTTGCCTGGGTCGACGGGATCAGCCTCGATGCCATCAAGCAGGTGGCGGCGACATTCAGGGCCACCGTCAACGACGCGCTCATGGCAGCCGTGTCGCTCGCGCTCACCGACTACCTCACCGAGCGCGGGGTCGAGGAGATCAAGGACCTAGCCTGGATGATGCCGGTGTCGTTGCAACCGGTGGACAGCTCGCTACCATCCACGCTGGGCAACCACTTTGCCGTGGTGCTCTTTGAGATGCCGCTGGGGATCGCCGACCCCGCGGCACTGATCGCCGAGATCCACGACCGCACCACGCGCCTGAAGAACAGCGCGGAGCCGGCTGTCGCCTTCGGGATGCAGAAGGTGATCGCAGAGGCCCCCGGAGCGGTCGCCAAACGCGTCACCGACTTCTTCTCAGGGAAGACCATCGGGCAGCTGAGCAACGTGCCCGGTCCTCGCTCGCAACTCACCATGGTCGGCGCACCGGTGCGCACCGTCATGGGCTGGGTGCCGACGTCCGGTGATCAGCCGATCGGCGTGTGTCTGTTCACATACAACGGGACGGTCGGCGTCGGTGTCTCCTCAGACACCAGGATGGTGCCCGACCCAGAACGGGTCACCGAGCTTATCCGGACGCACATCGAGAGGCTCATCGCCGCGGCCGCCGACCGTGATGTGGCCCCCACCCCGCGCCCTCGGCGCGCCCGTCGGCCGAAGGACTAGGAGGATCAGTATGCCGCGCAAACGACTCGTCGTCGTCAACGTCACATTGCAGGGCCCCGAGTGGGATTTCGACGAGAAGGTCTCGTTCGCCGGCCATGACTTCAGGCTGATCCGGCTCGGGACCAGCGGTGACATGGATGCTGCCGAGAAGCTGGTCTGGCAATGGTCCCTCAAGGCCGACGCGATCGCCGTCACAGGCGTGCGAGAGGCGCAGGCGACTGGCATCTTCAAGGGCGATCCGCACGACGTGCGCAAGGTCCTGGAGACCACCGCGCGCGTCCCGGTCCGGGACGGATCGATGCTTGCCGACGTCCTGCAGGAATGGGCGCTGCGCCACGTGCAATCCGAGATGCCCGGCTATTTCAACAACGCCCGCGCCGTGGTGTTAAGTGGAAAGAACTATGACCGCACCATTCGGGTGCTGCGTGAGTTCACCGCCAACATCGACTTCGTCGACCCAGCGCTGCGCACAGACGTGCCGGTCGCGCTCAACACCAACCCCGTGGTCGCCAAGGCGGCCGAGATGGGAATGTGGTCATGGCGCCTGACCCCCTCGGTGTTCAAGGCGCACTCAGCGGGCCCGGTCGAATGGGTCAGCGACAAGCTCGCCCACCGTGCCGCGCGGGACGCCGACGTCATCGTCGGCAGTTACGCCGAGATCACCAGGTTCGGGCTGGAGGACCTCGCCGGCAAGACAATCGTCACCAATGCCATATCGGATGGCCGTCTGGCCGAACTGGGCAGTCGGGGAGTGAACCTCGTCATCGACGCCACCCCTCGACCCTTCCGGTTCATGGTGGTGACGGCCATGCTCGAGGCGATGGCCGCCGCCATGCACACCGAGGATCGGGAACTCAGCACGGACGATCTGCTCGAACTCATCCAGATCGCCGACCTGGCTCCACGGCTTCTGCGACCCAACGGTGACAAACGCAAGAGCCGATTCGCTTTCGTCATTCATCCCCTGAGCACGCAATACTTCAACAACGTCGAAGGGCTCGGGGCCATCTCGAAGTTGCCCGGGATGGGTGATGTCGTCGAGAAGGCGATGGCCTATATCCCGCCGTTCATCTACAGCCATGTGACGGGCATCGAATCCCCGACTGGCGCGGAGGCTGAAGGCTGGCTGATCTCAGTCGGGGGGACGCCAAAGGAGATGCTCGCGCACAGCCCGGAGTTCACCTACTCGCGGTTGCTCGACGCGGCTGAGCTGGCTCGCAAACTCGGTGCCCAAGTGATGGGCCTGGGTGCCTTCACCAAAGTCGTCGGAGACGCAGGGGTGACGGTGGCCAAGCGAGCCCCCCTCCCCGTCACAACTGGGAACAGTTACAGCGCATCCGGGGCTCTATGGGCCGCGCATGCGGCTCTGCGCAAGCTTGGCATCGCCCCGATCGACGAGCACGGGATCATCCATGGCAAGGCCATGGTCGTCGGGGCCACCGGCGCTATCGGCTCGGTGTGCGCACGCCTGCTCGCCCTTGTGACCGACGAACTCTGGCTGGTCTCCCCGGAAACGGCCAAACTGCTGGCCATCAAGAAGGACATCGAGCGCGACAACCCACGCGCTGTCCTGCATGCGGCAGCCAAGCCCGGCGACGCGCTGGGTGAGATGGACCTCATCGTCACAGCGACCTCGGCCGCCGGCAACAAAGTCCTGGACATCATGAAGGTCAAGCCTGGGTGCGTCATCACCGATGTCGCGCGGCCATTGGACATGTCGGCCGACGATGTCGCCAAGCGTCCAGATGTCCTGGTCATCGAGTCGGGCGAGATCGAGTTGCCGGGGGAGGTCCGCATGCGCAATATCGGCTTGCCCGAGGGCGTGGCCTATGCGTGCTTGGCCGAAACGGTCGTCCTGGCGTTGGAGGGTCGCTACGAGACATTCACGGTCGGGCGCAGCATCGAGTGGCCCAAGGTCAAGGAGATCTACCAACTCGGCCTCAAACACGGGATGAAGTTGGCCACGATCTCCGGAGTCCGGGGAGTTTTCACCGATGAGGACTTCACCCGGGTCCGCGAGGCTGCTCTGGCGGCTAGGGACGGCGCCTCGGGTCCCCCCATTTCGGGCGCCGAGGCGACGTAGACCACGTCGCTGAACCGCGTCACCAGCACTGCTTGCTGTCAGGATGAGTAGGACCGAGGAGGAGTCGATGAAGTCTGTCCAGGGCAAGACGGTTCTCATCACGGGTGCGGCCATGGGAATGGGCCGGCTCTTTGCCGAGCGGGCGATCGCCGAGAAGGCCAAAGCCATCGTGCTGTGGGACCTCAACGAGCCGGCGCTGCAGCGCACGCTCACGGAGTTGAGCGGCCGGGGGAGTGTGGTCACGGCATACGTCGTCGATGTCAGCAGCCTGCCCGCGGTGACCGCGACCGCCGCGGCGGTCTTGGAGGAGGTCGGCGCCGTCGAGGTCCTCGTGAACAACGCGGGTATCGTCCGCGGCAACCAGTATTTCTGGGAGTCCGATTCGGACCGGGACACCAAACTCACTGTGGGCGTCAACACCCTGGCCCCCATGTACGTCGCCCGGGCGTTCCTGCCGAGCATGATCGCGGGTAAGGGTCAGGCGCGCCTGCTCAACCTCGCCTCGGCCGCCGGTTTCACCGCCAACCCGCGGATGGCCGTGTATGCCGCGTCCAAGTGGGCCGTGATCGGCTGGTCCGACTCGGTGCGGCTTGAGCTCAAGCAGGCCGGCATCGACCACGTCAAGGTGACGACGGTCTGCCCCTACTACGTCAACACCGGGATGTTCGACGGCGCCAAATCGGCCCCCTTGCTGCCGATTCTCGACCCCGCTCACGTCGTTGATGAGGCGTGGAAGGCCATGTGCAGCGGTGGTTCGTTCGTCGTCCTGCCACGCACGGTCATGCTCAGTGAGGTTCTCAAGGGGTTGGTTCCGATCGACGTGCGGGACTTCATCGCCGACAACATCATCGGGGTCTATCACACGATGGAGGACTTCACCGGTCGAGCCGAACAGCAAGCCTGAGCCCCCTGCCGAGCGGACAGGTCGGAAGGACTGAGCAGTGTCACTGCGGATCTACCGGGTCCCGGTCTCCTACGGGGCCAACCTCATGGCTCAGGAGCTCATGCCGGAGCGCCCCGTCCCAGACGACGCGCCGACGGTCGTCCTTGCACACGGCTGGTGTCTGGACCACACCAGCTGGCACAAGGTGCTCAGTGAGTTGCACGATCGTCGGGCCGTGCGGGTGGTCCTCTACGACCAACGGGGCCACGGCAAGTCGACGATGGGCCAGGTGAGTGATCCCACCGTCCGCATCCTCGGCGACGACCTGCGCGAGGTGATCGACACGGTCGCCCCGAGCGGGCCGCTTGTGCTCGCGGGACACTCGATGGGCGGCATGTCGATCATGGCGTATGCCGGGATGCACTACGAGCACTTCACGGGGCGGGTCAAGGGCACTGTGCTGGCCTCGACCGCCGCGTCGATCGAAGGCCGCACACCGGTGCCCTTGGAACGAGTGATCATGGCGTTGGCCTCCCGGGCCCCGGGGATCCAACCTCGGCTGTTCATTCCGAGAATGGTCGAAGGACGGCTGATCTTCGGCAGCAACCCTCGACGAGAGGACGTCCGGCATGCGGTCGATCAGATCAAGCACACGAGGATGCCAACGATCGGACGCTTCTTCTATGCCATTGCCGGACACGATGAGATGGACGCACTCGGCCATTTTGTCGACGTGCCGACCCACATCATTGCCGGTAGCAGCGACCGGCTGATTCCGGTGCCCTATGCCCGCGCCTTGCTGGATCGGATCCCGGGCGCCGACCTCAATGTTCTCGACGGCATCGGGCACATGACGACCTACGAGGCCACCTCGATCATCTGCGACGCCATCGTTGGCCTGGTTGACGCCGCCATCCCGCCGACCCAGCCCGCCCGTCGGTCTCGACGCTGAGCCACAGAACGGCCGGTGACCTGGGTCACCAACCGCGGGCTAGCCAATCGCTCAGGTGCGGGCGCTCGGTGCCCAACGTTGTGTCATCGCCATGCCCGGGATAGACCCACGTCGCGTCGTCGTAGACCTGGAAGATCCGGGTCGTGACATCGGCATACAACTGCTCGAAGGACTGGCCCGGCATCTTCGTGTTGCCGACGCCACCCGGGAACAGCGAGTCGCCGGTGAACAGATGGGTGAAGCCCGCGGGATCGGCATACGCGAGAGCGACGCCACCCTCGGTGTGTCCGCGCAGATGCACGACGTCGAGCTCGACCGCTCCGACCACCAGACGGTCGCCATGGACCAAGGCTTGGTCCGGGGCCAGCGGCAGCGCTGCGGCGTCGTCGGCCCCGGCAGCGGTCGCGGCACCGGACCAGGCGGCCAGGTCGACGAGCGCGCGGACGTGGTCGGGATGGCGGTGGGTGGTGACGATTCGGCCAAGCCCGCCGGTGCCCTCTGCGACGAGGGCCTGCAACCGAAGGGCGTCGGCTGCCGCGTCGATGAGCAGTTGCTCGCCGGTCGCCCGGCAGGTCAACAGATAGGCGTTGTTATCGAACTCGCCCACGCTGCACTTGCGGATCACCAGGTCGCGCAGTTCGCGCACCCCGGACGGCCCGCCGGAGGTGACGTGCCCGGCATACCGACTCATCTCAGGCTCCCCTCGGCAGGGTGGGCAACGGGCCGTCGCAGGTGACCCCATCGGTGAGTCCGCGGGCCAGCCACCCCAGCAGGGCGGCGCGCGACCCCGTGACGTATGCCGTGCCGTCACCGAGCGTGGACGTGTCGCCTTCATCGCTTCGCAGGGTCAACCGCGGGGGGTCCGAACGCCGGGACAGCCGGTCGACCTCGTCGGCGAGGAAGGCCGCGACCCACCGATCGGGCAGGTCCGCCCATCCGGTCCCCGCGAGCAGGTCGACGTGGTGGTAGGACACCTCGCGCAGCCGCAGCCAGGGGAGCTCGGCCGCCGTCACTGTCCACCCGCCGCGCAACTCGACCTCACGGGTGGCGTGGTCGGCACGGAGGCTGTCGGCGACGCCGCCGAGCCGGGTGCCGCTCTGCTCGATGTCTGCAACTAGCTCGGCAAGGGACCGCGTCGATCCGGACTGGATGTCGTGCTCCCGCGCTTCGATGGACGGATACATCGGCGTCGGCACCCCTGTCACCGCCCAGGTGACCAGATTGCCGATGGCGTCGGCGTTGCGGGCAAGGTGGGTGAGGACGTGGCCGCGGGTCCACCCGTCGCACAGGGAGGGAGCCTGTTGGTCGCCTTCGCGCAGCCGGTTTGCCGTGTCCACCAAAGCCCGCGTCGCGTCGGCGACGTCGTTCCAGGTCGGCGTTCTCGTCATGGCCAGACGCTATCGGTTGCGGGGCCCTACGATGCCGGGCATGGCGCGATCACCGGTTGTTCCCCTCATCGAGTGCCGGTCGGGAAGCATCTGGCGGGTCCGGATGGTCGGTGACTACGTCAACGGCTTTCTCGTGCGTGACGCCGACGACCAGGTAACGCTCATCGACGTCGGTTTGCGCTGGTCGGCGCCTCGCGTGCTCGACGCCCTGGCCGCGGTCGGGTCAGCTCCGTCGCAGGTCTCCCGCATCATCCTCACCCATGCCCACTCCGACCATGCAGGGGCCGCGGCCGCCATCTCTGAACGGACGGGTCGAGACGTCGACGTCCACCGGGCGGACGCGGCATACGTGCGGGCCGGGGAGGCGGCACCGCTGTCGGGAGTGGCGAGGCTGTTGCCCCGGAGGTGGTTCGCCTACGCCCCGACCACGGTCGGGGAGGAACTGGTCGACGGGCAACTCCTCGATGTCGCTGGAGGGCTGCGCGTCGTCCACACGCCGGGACACTCCCCGGGACACATGTCGCTGATCCATGAGGAGTGTCGATTGCTCATCACCGGCGATGCCTTGTTCAACATGCGCGGGGTCGGTTGGCCAGGAAGGTACTTCTGCACCGACTTCCGGCTCACCCAACAGACGGCTCATGTGTTGGGCGAGTTGGATTACGATGTGGCCGCGTTCACGCACGGTCCGGAGCTGCGCGAGCGGGCCCGAGAGACGGTCCGGGAGTTCCTGCGGCGTCACCGGTCACGGGCTGTCGGTGGCGGCACCTAGGCTGTCCTGCGTGCCAGCCGTGCCTGCAACTCCTGTCCGCAAACGTTCCAGAACGGTGCCGTCTGTCCCGCTGGTGGCCGGGGGGTCCCCGACGGAGTCCAACGGCACCGCAGACGCCGGGGCCGCCGCTCTGGTCGTCGCCGGACAGCAGTCGGCCAGGCATGGCCATGACACGTTGGTCATCCGCGGGGCCAGGGAGCACAACCTCAAGGACATCTCGGTCGAGCTGCCACGCGACAGCCTCATCGTCTTTACCGGACTGTCAGGGTCCGGCAAGTCTTCGCTGGCATTCGACACAATCTTCGCCGAGGGCCAGCGGCGTTATGTCGAGTCCCTGTCGGCCTATGCCCGGCAGTTCCTCGGGCAGATGGACAAGCCCGATGTCGATTTCATCGAGGGGCTGTCGCCGGCCGTCTCGATCGACCAGAAGTCGACCAACCGCAACCCTCGGTCGACGGTCGGCACGATCACCGAGGTCTACGACTACTTGCGGCTGCTGTTCGCCCGAGTCGGTCGCCCGCACTGCCCGACTTGTGGCGAGCCGATCACGCGGCAAAGCCCCCAGCAGATCGTCGACCGATTGTTGGAGTTGCCCGAAAAGACCCGGTTCCAGATCCTTGCGCCGGTCGTCCAGGGCCGGAAGGGGGAGTACGTTGACCTGTTCGCCGAGCTGCAGACCAAGGGGTTTGCCCGGGCTCGGGTGGACGGTGAGGTCATCACGCTCGCCGAGCCGCCAAAGCTTGAGAAGCAGGTCAAGCACACCATCGAGGTCGTCGTCGACCGCTTGGTCGCCAAGGGCGACGACGCGGCTGCCCAGCGGCGCCTGACCGACTCGGTGGAAACGGCGCTCGTGTTGGCGGGCGGCATACTCCTGGTCGACTTCGTCGATCGGGAGGCGAGTGACCCCGAACGCACTCGCCGCTTCTCCGAGCGGATGGCGTGCCCCAACGACCACCCGTTGGCGATCGACGAGGTGGAGCCGCGCACCTTCTCGTTCAACTCACCGTTCGGCGCCTGCCCGTCGTGCACCGGCCTGGGGACCGAGCTTGAGGTCGACCCGGAGCTGTGCGTCCCCGACGAGGACCTGTCGATTGCGCAGGGCGCCGTGGCGCCGTGGGGGAGTGGGTCGGGGTCGGCCGACTACTTCATGCGCGTCGTGGCGGCGGTTGCCGAGGATCTCACGTTCTCGCTCGATACCCCGTGGCGGGCGCTGCCGGAGCGCGCCAAGGAGGCGTTGCTCTTCGGCCAGAACTACAAGGTGCACGTCAAGTACCGCAACCGCTATGGCCGCGACCGGTCCTACACCACAGGGTTCGAGGGTGTGGTCCCGTTCGTCAAACGGCGGCATTCCGAGACCGACTCGGACTGGAGCCGGGAGCGGTACGAGGGCTACATGCGGGAAGTGCCGTGTCCGGTATGCCGTGGGGCCCGGCTCAAGCCGGAGGTGCTCGCCGTGCTCATCGGCGGGCGGAACATCTCGCAGGTCTGCGCGCTGGCCATCAACGAATGCGCGGAGTTCCTGCGCTCGGTGGACTACACCGACCGGGAGCGTCAGATCGCCGAACGAGTCATCAAGGAGATCAGCGCCCGACTGGGCTTCCTGCTGGATGTGGGGCTGGACTACCTGTCGCTCGACCGCCCGGCTGGGACGTTGTCAGGCGGCGAGGCCCAACGGATCCGGCTCGCGACCCAGATCGGATCAGGCTTGGTCGGCGTGCTCTACGTGTTGGACGAGCCCTCCATCGGCCTGCACCAGCGGGACAACCACCGGCTCATCGAGACCCTGACCCGGCTGCGCGATCTCGGCAACACCCTCATCGTCGTCGAGCACGACGAGGACACCATTGCCACCGCCGACTGGGTCGTCGACATCGGGCCGGGGGCGGGCGAGCACGGAGGCCATGTCGTCCACTCGGGGTCGGTGGCGGGGTTGTTGGCGCACTACGATTCGCTGACCGGGAAGTACCTTTCGGGACGCAAGGAGATCCCGGTGCCGACCGTCCGCCGGCCCCAGGTGTCCGGACGCGAGGTCACCGTCGTCGGGGCTCGGGAGAACAACCTCCAGGACGTCACCGTGTCCTTCCCACTGGCCAATCTCGTTGCCGTGACTGGTGTTTCGGGGTCGGGCAAGTCCACGTTGGTCAACGACATCCTCTACACCGTGCTCGCCAACAAGCTCAACAAGGCCCGCCAGGTGCCTGGTCGACACAAGTCCGTCACCGGCTTGGAGCACCTCGACAAGGTCGTCCACGTCGACCAGAGCCCCATCGGGCGGACCCCGCGGTCCAACCCGGCGACCTACACAGGGGTCTTCGACCACATGCGGCGCCTGTTCGCCGAAACGACTGAGGCCAAGATCCGCGGCTACCTGCCCGGCCGGTTCTCGTTCAACGTCAAGGGCGGTCGCTGCGACAACTGCTCCGGCGACGGCACGATCAAGATCGAGATGAACTTCTTGCCCGACGTCTACGTCCCCTGTGAGGTCTGCCACGGGGCGCGCTACAACCGCGAGACGTTGGATGTCCATTTCAAGGGCAAGACCATCGCGGATGTGCTCGACATGCCCATCGAAGAGGCCGCCGACTTCTTTGCGGCCGTGCCGGCGATCGCCCGGCATCTCACCACCTTGGTCGATGTCGGGCTCGGCTATGTCCGGCTCGGTCAGCCGGCGCCCACCCTCTCCGGTGGTGAGGCCCAGCGGGTCAAACTGGCAGCTGAGTTGCAGAAGCGCTCGAGCGGGCGCACGGTCTATGTACTTGATGAACCCACGACCGGGTTGCACTTCGAAGACATCAGCAAGCTGCTCGGTGTGCTGCAGGGTTTGGTCGACAAGGGCAACACCGTCATCGTCATCGAGCACAACCTCGACGTGGTCAAGTCGGCCGACTGGATCGTCGACCTCGGCCCCGAAGGAGGCTCTCGCGGTGGCCGGGTCGTTGTCGAAGGCACCCCGGAGCAGGTGGCTCAGCACAGCCAGTCCCACACGGGTCGGTTCCTCGCTCCGGTGCTCGCGAAAGCCGCTGCCGGTATGCCGTCCGCTCGCCCCAGTGTGACCCGCGCGGCCGCTCGGGGGTCGAAGACCAAGGCAAGCACCACCAAGGCAAGCACCACCAAGACCGGCGCCACCACGAAGGAGGCCTCCGTTGGTGGCACGGCGACCACGCGGCGGGCGGCGACCACGCGGCATACCGACGGTTAGGCCCTGACCGTTATCCCCGGCAACGGTCGGCGGACGAGATCGGCCTCGAGACCCGTGAGGATCTCGAGGCCGACCGGGTGCGCGAGGGTCTAGTCCTCGCCGAGATAGGCCTTGCGGACCGCGTCACTGTGCAGAAGGTCGTGCCCACTGCCGTCGAGGACGATGTGCCCGACCTCCAAGACGTAACCCTTGTCGGCAAGTTTGAGGGCCGCTCGGGCATTCTGCTCGACGAGCAGGATCGTCGTCCCTTGGCTCTGCAGGGTCTTCACCGTCGACATAATCCGCTGCATCATGATCGGTGACAGCCCCATCGACGGTTCGTCGAGCATGAGCAGCTTGGGCCGGCTCATCATCGCCCGACCCATCGCAAGCATCTGTTGTTCGCCACCTGAGAAGGTCCCTGCTGGCTGCTTCGAGCGTTCTCCGAGGATGGGGAACAGGTCATACGCAGCCTGGAGGTCATCTTTGATCCCGCCGTCGCTGCGGGCGAAGGCCCCGAGCAAAAGGTTCTCCTCGACCGTCATCCGTGGGAAGATCCGGCGACCTTCGGGGCTATGCGCCAGCCCGAGCGTGACGATCTCGTGGGCCGGGACGCCATCGAGGCGTTTGCCCTCGAAGTGGATCTGGCCGCTGGTCGGCTTGATCAGCCCAGAAATGGTCCGCAGTGTCGTCGTCTTGCCGGCACCGTTGGTACCGATGAGACATACCACCTCGCCCTGGCCGACCGAAAAGGTGATGCCTTTGACGGCCTCGATCTTGCCGTAGGAGACCCTCAGGTCAGTGACCTCGAGCATCGCGCTCACGCTTGTCCCTCCTTTGCGGCCTCTTCTTCGAGCTCGTCCTCATCGGGCTTGCCGATGTAGGCCTCGATGACTCGGTGGTCACTTTGCACCTCGTGTGGGCTGCCCTCGATGAGCGTCTCGCCACGCACGAGGCACAGGACGCGGTCGCAGAGGCTGAAAATGAACCGCATGTCGTGCTCGATAACGACGACGGCCAGCCCCTTGTCGCGGATGCGGAAGATCAGTTGCTTGGCCTCCTCGGTCTCCTTGGGGTTCATCCCGGCCGTCGGCTCGTCGAGCAGGATGAGCTTCGGGTCGGTGGCCAGTGCTCGGGCGATCTCCAGTCGGCGCTGGTCCCCGTAAGGGAGGTTACGGGCGAGGGATTCGGCGGAGCGGCCCAGACCGACGAAGTTGAGCAACTCCAGTGCGCGAGCTCTGGTGGCCTCCTCCTCGCGACGGTATTTCGGCCCACGAATGATCGAGGTCAGGGCCATCGCGCTCGTGCGGCAGTAACGCCCGACCATGACGTTTTCGAGCGCGGTCATGTTCGCGAACAACCGAATATTCTGGAAGGTCCGGGCCATCCCCGCCTGGACGACGGCTCGCGGCTTGGGTGGCAGCACCGTCCCCTCGAAACGCACTTCGCCCTCAGTGGGCTTGTACATCCCGGTGAGACAGTTGAAGAACGTCGTCTTCCCGGCCCCGTTTGGCCCGATCAGCCCGACGATTTCACCCTCATTGACCCGCAGATTGACGTTGTTGACGGCAGTGAGACCTCCGAAGCGCATGACGACCCCGGTGGCCTCCAGGACCGGGCGCGCCGAGCCGGCCTCGGCCGCGAAACGTTCGGGTGTCGTAGTGGTCATGCCCGTCCCTCCGTCGGAGTCACGACTTCTAGGTGTGCCTCTTCGACCCGTTCAGCCAGGTCATGGTCGTCCTCGTGGAACTCCAAGGCTCGCCGCTGACTGGGCACCAGCCCTTCGGGGCGGAAACGCATCATCAACACGAGCAACAACCCGAACGTCAACAAGCGGTAATCGGCCACGAAGCGGAGCTTCTCAGGCAGCAGCTTGAGCACGGTCGCACCGACAAGGACACCCGCCACCGTGCCCATCCCGCCGAGCACGATGGCTGCCAGCAGGAATGCGGATTCGAGGAAGATGTATTGGTCCGGGGTGACCGAGACGTCCTGATGGGCCTTGATCGAGCCGGCCATGCCGGCCAGGAAGGCACCGCCGGCGAACGCGAAGAGCTTGAGTCCGAAGACATTGACGCCCATGGCCTCGGCAGCCTTCTCGTCCTCGCGAATGGCCACCCAACCCCGACCGATTCGGCTGTTGTTGAGGCGGGTGAAGACCGTGATGATGACCGCCGCGACGACGAGCAACAGGAAGTAGTAGTTGGCGAACCTGCCCAGGGGAATGCCGAGGAGGATGTGCGTGTCACCGAAGTTGAACGAGCCAATCTCCAACTCGGGGATGCCCGGGATTCCGTTCGGACCGTTCGTGAGGTCGGGTCCGTTGTTCCCGTCCAGGTTGTTGACGGTCAGGCGGAAGATCTCCCCGAAGGCCAACGTGACGATCGCCAGGTAGTCCCCGGACACCCGCAGCGTGGGTGAGCCGATGATCAAACCGAGCACTGACGAAACGACAGCTGAGATGACCACCACGACGAGGAACGGCGGCTTCCAGCCGATGTTCGCGAACGCCGAGTGGGACATCATCGCCGAGACGTAGGCGCCGGCTCCGAGGAAGGCGATATACCCGAGATCAAGCAAGCCAGCGAGCCCGACGACGATGTTCAACCCGAGCGCCGTCGTAGCGAAGATCAGCACCTGGGTCGCGATCGACATATTGGCGTCGGAGCCGTTCTGGGTGAACGGGAACAGGAATGCGACGGCGAAGGCACCGAGCGTGATGACCCGACGGTTGCGCTGGGCGATGACGCCGATCCAGGCAAAGAGCCCGGCGCGGGTCAAAGCGAGCACGAGGCCAGCGAGGAAGACCAGGAAGAGCGAGAAGACTGTGCCGTCCTCTTGGCCGAGGGCGTATGCCGCGCCGAAGAGCACCAGGGCCAACATCACGACGATGACGAGGATCTCGGCCCACGAGGGCAGGTGCACAGTGATCGGATCGACGGTGGGGTCTGAGGGCATGCGCCAACTCCCCGCCACCATGAGCAGGCCACCGACGAGCGAGACGAACACACCGGGGTCGGCGTTGGCCAGGCCCGGAGCCTGCAGCGCGATGATGACGACGACGAGGAACATGTATGCCGCCGCAGTCACCGACAGGGCGCGCAGACCGCGGGCACTGTCCATGAGTTGTTCTACTGCCGTGAACTTGCCCATGCGCAGCAGGAGGAAGAACAGGGCGACCACGCCGACGATAATCATGAGGATTTGCAGGGCGCCGGGGAAGAGGTTGACGGACAGGTTGCCCAGGATCGCCGGAACGAAGGTCCACGACAGCAAACAGCCGATGATGAGCAGGCCAGCCCCGGCGACGGTGATCAGCCATTGGCTGCTCGGGCGCGGGTTGGCCACAGAAGCGGTCACGGGTGCGGTGCTCATGCGCGATCCACCACCCGAGCGCCCATGATCCCCTGGGGCCGGAACACGAGAACGATGATCAGCAGGGCGAATGCCCAGACGTCCTTCCACGGCGACCCACCAAAGGTGCCGGGGATGAACTGCACGGCCATGGCTTCGACGACGCCGAGCACCAAACCGCCGACGACCGCACCGTAGATGTTGCCGATACCACCAAGCACTGCGGCCGTGAAGGCCTTGAGCCCCGCCATGAAGCCGATGAAGAAGTCAATGTTGCTGTTCTGCAGACCCTGGGCCACTCCGGCGACGCCAGCGAGCGCGGCGCCGATGCCGAACGCAACGGCGATGATCCGGTCGACGTTGACGCCCATGAGTCGCGCCGTGTCTGGGTCTTGCGAGACTGCGATCATGCCGCGGCCGGTCTTTGTCCGGTTGATGAAGAACCAGAGCAGCAGGGCGCACACGGCCAGGGCGCCGATGACGAACACCGCGGAACGGCGGACCGTCACCCCGCCCACCTGCCAGGCGGCGCCGGTCACCAACTCGATTTGAGGGAAGGGCAACGCGCTCTTGGCGCCGGGGTAGAACAGACGCACCGCCTCCTGGAGGAACACGGAGATGCCGATGGCGGTGATGAGTGGCGCCAGCCGCGGTGCATGTCGCAGCGGACGGTAGGCAACGCGCTCAAGGATCAAGGCAACGACCACCGAAGCGACGACTGCGCCAACAATCATGAACGGAAGGACCCACAGCCCGGTCTGCCCTCTGAAGAACAGGCTCCAGGTCGCCAGGGCACCGAACGCGCCGATCATGAACACCTCGCCATGCGCGAAGTTGATGAGCTGGACGATGCCGTAAACGACGGTGTAGCCGACAGCGATCAGTGCATACAGCGAGCCCAACGTGACCCCATTGAGCAACTGTTGCAAGAACTGATCCATGTCACCTCCTGAGGATGAGACTGGTGTGGTGCCGGATGGCTGGGTGGTCGTGGGAGTCCCACCCGCGGGACATAAGGGGAGAGTGTGGCAGCACACAGGGGCGAGCGCTAGGGCTCGCCCCTGTGTGGTCTAGCTATGTGCGGTTGGTGTCTTACTCGACCGTCACTTGAAGGTGTCGGTCTTGGACGCTGCCCACTTGCCACCGTCGACCTTGTAGACCGTGAGGATCTTGGAGGTCGTGTCACCGAACTCGTCGAAGGCGACCTTGCCGGTCACGCCGTCGAACGAGACCTTGCCCAGCGCGGTGAGCTCGCCTGCGCGGGCGGTCTTGACGTCCTTAGCGTCCTTGAGCGCCACCTTGGCAGCTTCGATGATCGCCTTTGCCGCGTCGTAGGCGTAGCCGCCGTAGGCTGCCGCGGGCTCGGCAAAGCCAGCAGCCTTGTACTGGTCGAGGAACTTCTTGCCAGCCTCGGTGGACTCGGTCGGAGCGCCGACCGACGTCGACAGGTCGCCGTTCGCCGTGGACCCGGCCAGCTCGATGTACTTCGGGTCGAAGATGCCGTCACCACCCATGAGCGGGACAGACAGGCCTTGGCTCTTCATCTGCTGCGAAAGTGGGCCGGCCTGGGGGTATTCGCCGCCGTAGTAGATCGCTGCCGGGGAGGTCGGCTTGATCTTGGAGATGACCGGGGAGAAGTCCTTGTCGTTTTCACCGATGGTCTCCGCAGCGACGATGGTGCCGCCGCCCTTCTTGAACTCGGCCGTGAAGGCATCAACCAGACCCTGACCGTAGGTCTTCTTGTCGTGGATCGTCGCCACGTTCTTGATGCCGGCACCGAGCAGGTACTGAGCGGCGAACGGCCCCTGAACCGCATCCGTGGTGCAGGTGCGGAAGTAGTTGACGTTCGGGCGCTTCTTCGCTGCCGCGTCCGCGCCCTGGGTGAGCGTCGGGTTGGTGTTGGCCGGGGAGACCTGGGCGATGTTCGCGGCCGCCAGGACCGGGATCGTCGACTGAGCGACGGAGCTGTTGAGAGTGCCCACGACCCCGATGACCGCGTCGTCCGAGGACAACTTGGTGGCGGCGTTCTTGCCCACCTCTGGCTTCGCCTCGTCGTCCTGGGCGGCGAGCTCGAACTTCCAGCCGGGCACGGCGTTGGTCTCGTTGGCCTGCTTGATGGCCAGGTCGACCGAGTTCTTGATGCCCAACCCAAGGGCGGACAGACCACCCGACATCGGCGCGATGACGCCGATCTTGACGGTCTTGGTGCCGCTGCCAGCCGTGCTGGACGTGCCGGCGTCGCGGCTTCCGCAGGCGGACAGAGCCAGGGCCGCGACCGCGAGGGGCACGCCCAGTCGAACAATGGAACGCTGCTGCACAGTTCCTCCTGTGAATCTTGCCCGGCGCATCCTCCGGACTCCGCGACGACCGCGGACTAGGGTGCAGAGTACGGGCAACATCGGCAGATGTCCCTATCTGCGGTCGGGTTGTTCCCGTGTCGTTATGGCCCTTGCGCTGGGTTTCCCGTCGAGACAGGCGCCGAGGCCGGAACTTTCGGTGGCCCGAGGCTGCCAGTGAGACGTGCAGTGGCCGACTCACGCGCACCTGTCCAAAGGGACATGCTCGGCGTGCCCGGATGGGCAGGTGGTATCCGAGCGGCATACGGGGCATCCTGGTCGCTCGCGCAGTCGACACTTGGAGGACCTATGGACAACCAGCCCACTCGCCGCGTCGTGCTTCGAGCTGCCGGAACCGTCGGCGCCACTGCGGCAACCGCCGGGACCCTGGCTGCATGCGGCGGCACGTCGGCCTCCAGCGTGGCCTCGCAGGCCGCTGGGGTGGCCTCCCAGGCGGCGGGAGTGGCGTCGCAGGCCGCCGAGGCGCTCAAGCAGGCCGACATTCCGGTCGGGGGCGGCAAGGTCGTCGGCAAGGTCGTCGTCACCCAACCGACCGCCGGCACCTTCAAGGCATTCAGCGCGGTGTGCACCCACCAGGGCTGCACCGTGAGCAAGGTCGAGAACGCTCAGATCATCTGTGCCTGTCACAACAGTGTCTTCGACGCAGCCACGGGCGCGGTCCTGAGCGGCCCGGCCAAGGAGCCGCTGGCGTCCAAGAGCGTGACCGTTTCGGCCGAGGGGATCAAGGTCAGCTGACCGGACGTCGGCGCGGCCTCCTACAGTGGGGCCGTGGCCGATCCGTCGACGTACCGACCGGCCCCCGGGCAGATCCCCACCGACCCGGGGGTCTACCGATTCCGAGATGCCGCCGGCCGGGTCATCTATGTCGGGAAAGCCAAGTCCTTGCGGCCGCGCCTGTCCTCATACTTTCAGGACGTCGCAGCTCTGCACCCTCGCACCGCGACCATGGTGAACGCCGGTGCCAGTGTCGAGTGGACCGTCGTGTCCAACGAGGTCGAGGCACTGCAGTTGGAGTACGCGTGGATCAAGGAGTTCGATCCGCGGTTCAACGTTCGCTACCGGGACGACAAGTCCTACCCGTTCCTCGCGGTGACGATGGGTGAGCAGATCCCTCGCGCCCAAGTCCTGCGCGGGGCCAAGCGCAAGGGGACCCGCTACTTCGGTCCCTACTCCCATGCCTGGGCGATCCGCGAGACCCTCGATCTGCTCCTGCCGGTGTTCCCGATCCGCACCTGCAGCACGGGCGTGTTCAAACGGGCCGCGCAGAGCGCACGTCCCTGCCTGCTGGGCTACCTCGACAAATGCGCTGCACCGTGTGTCGGCCGAGTGTCTGAATCCGAGCACCGTGGCATTGCCGAGGATTTCTGCGACTTCATGGCCGGCAACACCACGAGGTTTGTCCGACGCACCGAGCTGGCCATGCACGAGGCGGCCGCACAGTTGCAGTTCGAACGGGCCGCTCGGCTTCGCGATGACCTGGTGGCATTGAGCAAAGCACTGGAGAAGAACGCCGTCGTCTTGGGCGATGCCACCGACGCGGATGTCTTCGCCATCGCCGACGACGAGCTTGAAGCCGCCGTGCAGGTGTTCCACGTTCGGGGCGGTCGAGTCCGGGGGCAGCGCGGCTGGGTCGTGGAGAAGGAGCAGGAGCAGGTGCCCGATCTCGTCGAGCACCTGCTGCAGCAGGTCTACGGCGACCAACCCCCAGACGCGGTGCCTCGCGAAGTCCTGGTCCCGGTGCTTCCACCAGCGCCCGCACCAGTTGCCGCTTGGCTGTCCGCTCGCCGCGGAGCCACCGTCAGCCTCCGAGTTCCCCGTCGCGGGGACAAACGAGCTCTCATGGACACCGTAGAGCGCAACGCCGTGCAGTCCCTGGCCCGTCACAAGCTCACGAGGGCAGGGGATCTCACCGCTCGCAGCGTCGCACTCAACGAACTCCAACAGGCTCTGAACCTTGCCGAGGCGCCGCTGCGCATCGAGTGTTTCGACGTCTCGCACGTCCAAGGGACACACGTTGTCGCATCCATGGTCGTGTTCGAGGACGGCCTTCCGCGAACCAGCGAATATCGACGCTTCCTCGTGTCGACACCAGTCGCCCCGGACGGTCACGCGGGGTCAATCGACGATACGGCTGCGATGCGTGAGGTGCTCACCCGTCGGTTTACCCGGCTCGTGGCCGCCGAGTCGGACGCGGCCGGACACTCAGGGGGTATGCCGTCTCAAGGCGGTGTCGATCCCGACACCGGACGCCCACGGAAGTTCGCCTATCGGCCGCACCTCGTGGTGGTCGACGGGGGGCTGCCCCAGGTCAATGCCGCGGCGGCCGTCCTGGCCAGCGTGGGGCTGACCGACCTGGCTCTGGTCGGCCTGGCTAAGCGCCTCGAGGAGGTATGGCTGGCGGGCGAGGAGTTCCCGATTGTCCTGCCGCGGACCAGTGAGGGGCTCTACCTCTTGCAACGAGTGCGTGACGAGGCCCACCGCTTCGCCATCACTTTCCACCGGCAACGGAGGGCGAAGGCCATGACGACGTCGGTGTTGGACGGCATACCCGGCTTGGGGACCGCACGCCGTGCTGCGTTACTGGCGCATTTCGGCTCGGTCAAGCGGTTGCGAGCTGCGAGTGTTGCTGACATTCAGAACGTGCCCGGGATCGGACCCGGTCTTGCCGTGACGATCGTGACGGCCTTGGCCCGGGACTCGGCAGCGACGCCGGCGAGCGTTAACGTGACCACTGGAGAGATCCTCGACGCAGGAGGGGCACCGTGACCGGGGCGGACATCGGCGACCGAACGCCGACGCAGGCACTCAAGATCGTCACCACCGAGACCGAGCCAGCCCCGCTGGTCGTCATCACCGGGATGAGCGGCGCGGGTCGATCGACGGTGGCCAAGGCGTTGGAAGACAATGGTTGGCACGTGGTGGAAAACCTCCCGGCGCAATTGCTGGCCGAGCTCGAGTCGTTGCGCGAGCGGGCCCGGCCACCGGCCGATGGCGGACCCTCACCGCGGCTGGCTGTGGTGATCGACTCGCGAACTCGGTGGCTGTCCGGCAAGGACGCCCCGCTCCTGGAGCAGCTGCGCTCCGGCACGCGCCGTCCGGTCTTGGTCTTCCTCGACGCCACCGACGAGGCGCTGGTACGACGCTTCGAGAGTGTCCGGCGACCACATCCGCTCCAAGGGAACGGGCGCCTGCTGGACGCCATCACCGCCGAGCGCAGCCTGATGGCCGACCTACGCTCGGAAGCGGACGTCCTCGTTGATACCTCGGGACTCAACGTCCACCAGCTGCACGCCAAGGTTTCCTCGCTCTTGGACGCCCGCGCGGGGGTTCGAGTTCGATTGGCCGTGATGTCGTTCGGATTCAAGTACGGCATCCCACTGGACGCCGATTTCGTCCTGGACATGAGGTTCCTCCCGAACCCGTTCTGGGTGCCCGAGTTGAAGGCGCTCTCGGGGGTTGACCCGGCAGTTGCCGAGTACGTCTTGGGGCAACCGGGGGCCCAGGGCTTCCTCGATCGGGCCATGGCGATGTTCGACCCGGTCCTGGAGGGCTACGCGCGGGAGGGCCGGCGCTACGCCACGCTTGCCGTGGGGTGCACGGGCGGGAAGCACCGGTCCGTAGCCATCACGCACGCGCTGGCCGCTCGCTTCGATCCGCAGCGGGTCGTCCCATTCGTCGTCCACCGAGACCTGGGCCGCGAGTGAAGGGACGGTGCATCGGACAGTGAACGGGCCCCAGGTCGTCGCGCTCGGCGGCGGACACGGGTTGGCCATCTCGCTGGCCGCCTTGCGACTGGTCACTGACCGAGTGACCGCGGTGGTCACCGTCGCCGACGACGGTGGTTCGTCGGGGCGGCTCCGCGAAGAGTTCCACGTCCTGCCCCCGGGCGATCTGCGGATGGCGCTGGCGGCCTTGTGCGACGACCGGCCATGGGGTCAGATTTGGCGGGATGTCCTGCAACACCGTTTCGGCGGCGACGGTCCCCTTGCCGGACATGCCATGGGCAACCTGCTCATCGTGGCGTTGTGGGACCAACTCGGCGACACCGTCGCTGGCTTGGACCTGGTGGGCAGGTTGCTCGATTCGCGAGGCCGGGTGCTGCCGATGGCTGGGGAGCCGCTGGACATCGAAGCCGACGTCCGTGGAGCTGATCCGCGGCTGCCGCAGGACCTGTCGGTGGTGCGTGGCCAACACCGTGTCGCAACCACACCAGGACGCGTCTTGGGCATCCGGCTGCTGCCGCCGGACCCGTTACCCTGCCCGGAAGCCCTCGCGGCGATCTCGAGCGCCGATTGGGTCTTTCTCGGGCCTGGGTCATGGTTCACCTCGGTGCTCCCGCACGTGCTAGTTCCCCAGGTCCGTTCGGCCCTGGTCGAGACCTCGGCACGTCGCGTGCTCAACCTCAACCTTGACGTCCACCGAGGGGAAACCAAAGGCTTCCGGGCCGTCGACCACCTCGCATCACTCGCCCGGCATGCTCCCGACCTGCGCTTGGACGTCGTGTTGGCCGATCCCGCCGCCGTCGATGACCACGCCGAGATGTCCGCCAATGCCGCCAGTTTGGGTGCTCGGTTGGTGATCGCGCCGGTTGCCGCGACGACGGGGCCGGGACAACACGACGCGCTGCGCCTGGCCGCGGCATACCGCGACTTGATGGGGGCACCGCGAGCTCGCTGACCGTCCGGTCACACAGCCGAGCACAGTCGTTCAGGTCCAGGTGACGTCCCCAGAAGGATGGACGACTCAGCCCGCACCGACACCCTGAATCGGCTAGGCTGACGCGGCATTCGTCACCCAGGGGCGGGTCGGTTCAGGGTCGGTGACTCACACGTAAGGGCAGGTTCGCGCGATGGCCATGACTGCGAGAGTCAAGGATGAACTCTCGCGCCTGCCAGTCACCAAACCGTGCTGCCGCAAGGCTGAAGTCTCGGCCATGATCCGCTTCGCCGGTGGACTGCACATCGTGGGTGGACAGATCGTCATCGAGGCCGAGCTCGACACGGCCAACGCCGTGCGTCGGCTGCGGCGGGACATTCTTGAGGTCTACGGGCACAAGGCCGAGGTCGTCGTCATGTCTGCGGGGGGTCTGCGCCGGGGGAGCCGATACGTCCTGCGGGTCGTCGACGACGGAGCCGTGCTCGCTCGCCAAACCGGACTGGTCGACGGTCGGGGGCGACCGGTCCGAGGCCTGCCACCCAAGGTCGTGTCGGCCAGCACCTGTGACGCGGAGGCCGCGTGGCGCGGCGCGTTCCTGGCTCACGGCTCCCTCACCGAACCGGGTCGCTCAAGTGCCCTGGAGGTCACCTGCCCGGGGCCGGAAGCCGCTCTTGCCTTGGTCGGGGCGGCTCGACGACTGGGCATCCAGGCCAAGGCTCGAGAAGTGCGCGGCGTGGATCGTATCGTCATCCGGGACGGCGATGCCATCGCGGCGATGCTCACCCGGCTCGGTGCCCACGATGCCGTCTTGGCGTGGGAGGAACGACGGATGCGCCGCGAAGTGCGCGCGACCGCCAATCGACTGGCGAACTTCGACGACGCAAACCTGCGCCGGTCGGCTCGGGCAGCGGTTGCCGCAGGTGCCCGCGTCGAGCGGGCCTTGGACATCCTCGGTGACGAGGCGCCCGATCACCTCAAGGAGGCCGGGGCGCTTCGGCTGGAGCACAAGCAGGCGTCGCTGGAGGAGCTGGGCCAATTGGCAGTTCCGCAGATGACCAAGGACGCCGTCGCGGGGCGGATCCGGCGGTTGTTAGCGATGGCCGACAAGAAGGCGTCCGACCTCGGGATCCCCAACACCGAGGCGAGTCTCACGCCGGACATGCTCGACTAGAACTGGACGTGTTCGAACCGGACGTGTTCGAGGAGAACTCGTCGCGCGCGGATCGGCGCGGGGACGGCATACCCGCTGTGGGTATGCCGTGCGACACCTTCCGGTCACCCGCGCGACGCCCTTTGCTCACCCTGTGGTGGCGTGGGTCACGTGCGGGCTGTGACCTACGTCCTGACCTGGCGTCCAGGGCTGACACCGCGTAGTCCGGGGGGTGCGGGAGCACTAGGGTTGGGGGCGGTACCACGGGCTGCCAAGGACGGCCGCTGGTCGTTGAGGTGAGCCCGTGGGCGTGTCCATCGACTCCAGTCGGAAGGGTTTTGATCACAGTGACCGTCAAGGTAGGCATCAACGGCTTCGGCCGCATCGGCCGCAACTTCTACCGGGCCGTCGTCGAGTCCGGCGCGGACATCGAGGTCGTGGCTGTCAACGACCTGACTGACAACAAGAGCCTCGCACACCTGCTCAAGTACGACTCGATCCTGGGCCGGTTCCCCGGCGAGGTGACCTACGACGAGTCCTCGATCACCGCCGGCGGCAAGACGTTCGCCGCATGGGCCGAGCGCGACCCGGCCAAGCTCGACTGGGCCAGCGTGGGCGCTGACATCGTCATCGAGTCGACCGGCTTCTTCACCGACGCGACCAAGGCCAAGGCCCACGTCGACGGCGGCGCCAAGAAGGTCATCATCTCGGCGCCGGCGTCCAACGAGGACATCACCATCGTCATGGGCGTTAACGACGACAAGTACGACCCGGCTGCCCACACGGTCATCTCCAACGCGTCCTGCACGACGAACTGCCTGGCCCCCATGGCCAAGGCGCTCAACGACGGCCTGGGCATCGTCAAGGGCCTCATGACGACGATCCACGCCTACACCCAGGACCAGAACCTCCAGGACGCTCCGCACAAGGACCTGCGTCGCGCCCGCGCCGCGGCACTCAACATGGTGCCGACGACCACCGGTGCGGCCAAGGCCGTGTCGCTCGTCCTGCCTGAGCTCAAGGGCAAGCTCGACGGCTACGCCATGCGCGTCCCGACGCCGACCGGCTCGGCGACCGACCTCACCTTCGAAGCGGCTCGTGAGACGACCGTCGAAGAGGTCAACGCCATCGTCAAGGCCGCTGCCGCCGACGGCCCGCTCAAGGGCTACTTGGTCTACACCGAGGCTCCGATCGTCTCCAAGGACATCGAGACCGACCCGGCGTCGTGCATCTTCGACGCGCCGCTGACCAAGGTCATCGGCAACCAGGTCAAGGTCCTGGGCTGGTACGACAACGAGTGGGGCTACAGCAACCGGCTCGTGGACCTCTGCAAGCTCGTCGGGTCCAAGCTCTGACCAGCTGACTCAACAGCACAGCCACACAAGGAGGTTGGCACCGTGAAGACCATTGCCGGACTGGGCGACCTGCGCGGCAAGCGCGTTCTCGTCCGCTCGGATCTCAACGTCCCCCTCGACGGTGACAAGAACATCACCGACGACGGTCGGATCCGCGCCTCGGTGCCGACCATCAAGGCCCTGGCCGAGGCGGGCGCGCGCGTCGTCGTGTGCGCTCACCTCGGCCGGCCCAAGGGGGCACCGGAGGACAAGTACTCCCTGGCCCCCGTCGTCGGGCGGATGAGCGAGTTGCTCGGCCAGCCCGTCGCGTTCGCCACCGACACCGTCGGTGACTCGGCCAAGGCCACGGTCGCTGGCCTCGCCGACGGCGATGTCGCGCTGTTGGAGAACATCCGCTTCAACGCCGGCGAGACGAGCAAGGACGAGGCGGAGCGGGCCGAGTTCGCGGCCCAACTCGCCGAGTTGGCCGACGCCTACGTCTCCGACGGTTTCGGGGTCGTCCACCGCAAGCAGGCCTCGGTCTACGACATCGTCAGGCTGCTGCCGTCCGCGATGGGTGGCCTGGTGGCTGCCGAGGTGCAGGTGCTCAAGCGCCTCACCGAAGACCCGGCCCGCCCGTATGCCGTCGTGCTCGGTGGCGCGAAGGTCGCCGACAAGCTCGCCGTCATCGAGAACCTCATGAAGACGGCCGACCGGCTGCTCATCGGTGGCGGGATGGCCTTCACCTTCCTCGCGGCCGAGGGCTACGAGGTGGGCTCGAGCTTGCTCGACAAGGACAACATCGAGACCTGCAAGGGCTACCTGGCCCGGGCCAAGGAGTCCGGCGTCGAGATCGTCCTGCCG
The DNA here is from genome assembly GCA_044220725.1 of Dermatophilaceae bacterium. Taxonomy (GTDB): domain Bacteria; phylum Actinomycetota; class Actinomycetes; order Actinomycetales; family Dermatophilaceae; genus Phosphoribacter. Next base: position 13,612 of record JBGAQN010000011.1, on the reverse strand, counting down.
GTCGATGTCGTCGCTGCCACGGCCTTCTCGGCCGATGCCGACCACGATGTGGTGCCTGCGGACGGGATACCGGCCGATCGGATGGGCTTGGACATCGGGCCGAAGTCGGCGGAGCTCTACGCGAGCAAGGTGCGTGACGCGAAGACGGTGTTCTGGAACGGCCCGATGGGCGCGTTCGAGATGGCCCCGTATGCCGCGGGCACGCTTGCCGTCGCCCAAGCCCTCGTCGAGGCCACGGCGGCGGGCGCGCTGACCGTCGTCGGCGGCGGCGACTCGGCTGCTGCCGTGCGCCAGCTCGGCTTCACCGACGACCAGTTCGGCCACATCTCCACCGGTGGCGGAGCGTCGTTGGAATACCTCGAGGGCAAAGAACTGCCCGGCATCGCCATCCTCAACGGCTGACCACGAAGGAGCCGCACCACTTATGAGCCGTATCCCGCTGCTCGCCGGCAACTGGAAGATGAACCAGGACCACCTGCAGGCCACGCACCTGGTCCAGAAGCTGGACTGGACCCTGCGCGACGCCAAGCACGACTTCGGTGCCGTCGAGGTCGCGGTCCTGCCGCCGTTCACCGACCTGCGCTCGGTGCAGACCCTCGTCGAGGGCGACAAGCTGGCCGTCCGCTACGGCGCTCAGGATCTGTCGGTCCACGACTCGGGCGCCTACACCGGCGAGATCTCTGGCGCGTTCCTGGCCAAGCTCGGCTGCACCTACGTGACCATCGGGCACAGCGAGCGCCGCGAATACCACCAGGAGACCGACGAGGTCGTCAACGCCAAGGTCAAGGCCGCCTACCGGCACGGGGTCACCCCGATCCTGTGCTGCGGTGAGGGTCTGGACATTCGCAAGGCCGGCGGCCAGGTGGAGCACGTCGTCGGCCAGTTGACCAAGGATCTGGAGGGCATCCCGGCCGAGCAGGCCCGCTCGATTGTCATCGCTTATGAGCCCATCTGGGCGATCGGGACCGGCGAGGTGGCGACCCCGGAGGACGCCCAAGAGGTGTGTGCGGCGATCCGCACGTTGCTCGCCGACCTCTACTCCGGCGACCTGGCCGACGGGGTCCGGGTCCTCTACGGCGGGTCGGTCAAGTCGTCCAACGTGGCTGCGATCATGGCGAAGGAGGACGTCGATGGCGCCCTCGTCGGCGGGGCCTCCCTCGACGCCGCCGAGTTCGCCGCGATCTGCCGGTTCAAGGACCACGTCACCGGCTGACCCCTCTGGTCCGCACGCGCATCCGGTATGCCGCCCGCTCACCTGAGCGGGCGGCATAGCGCTCCATGGGGCCGGGGAGGACGTGGTGTCCCGTTGCCGGGAGTCCGTTCGGGGTTTCCGGCCTGGTGCAGGTATCCTGACCCTCGGCCCTGCGGGGTCTTCCGACCGACCGAAATGGGGCGCGCAACTCGTGACCGTGGTGAAGATCGCCTTGCAGGTGATGCTCGTGCTCTCGAGCCTGTTCCTGACCCTGCTCATCCTCATGCACAAGGGCAAGGGCGGGGGGCTTTCTGACATGTTCGGTGGAGGCATGTCGAGTTCGTTGGGCGGGTCGACGGTCGCTGAGCGCAACCTCGACAGGTTCACCATCGCCGTGGCCATCCTGTGGTTCACAGCGGTCGTGGGGCTGGGCCTGGTCGAGCGCTTCGTCGTGGCCTGAGCGGGGGAGGATCATGGCCAGCGGGAACGCAATTCGCGGGAGTCGAGTCGGAGCCGGACCGATGGGGGAGGCCGAACGGGGCGAGTCTGCGCCGCGCGTCCACGTCTCGTATTGGTGCACGAACGGGCATGAAACCCGGCCGTCGTTCGCGCGCGAGCCGGCCGAAAGTCGAGCCCTACAAGACGCACCTGGCCTACGTGAAGGAGCGCCGCTCGGACGCCGACGGCCAGGCCATCCTCGACGAGGCCCTCGGGGCCCTTCGCCAGCGCGGTCTTATTCAGTAGCTAGCACCGAACAGCTAGCACCTAGCGCCCGGCTCGGTGGAAGGGGCCGCCTGCACCTGCCAGCCGAGCGTCCGCTGTCGGGAAAACGTCGGCGAGTGTGAGGTTCTCAGGGTGCGCCGGCGCCTGTGGGGCCGAAAACATCGGCGAGTGTGAGGTTCTCGGGGGAGACCGGCATACCTGTCAGGGTGCCAACTCCGACGCAGCCTCGACATCGAGGAGCCAGAGGGTGGCCTCCAGCCCTTTCACCCCTGCGGCAGGGACGTCCCAACGATCGGCGCCTGGGGTGAGGGCACGGCATACGGCGGGCGCCTTGTCCGCGCCTGCGACGAGGAACCACACCTGCCGCGCCCGCGATAGGCACTCGAAGGTGAGGGACACGCGCTCCGGTGGCGGCTTCGGAGAGTCGTGAACGGCGACGACGATCGTGTCGGTGCGCCGCTGCGCCGGATGGTGCGGGAAGAGCGACGCCACGTGCCCGTCCGGTCCCATCCCCAGCATGACGACGTCGAAAATCCCGCCGCCGTGGGTCCGCAACGCGGTCTCGTATGCCGCGGCGCTGGCTTCGGGGCTGTCGGAGCGATCTGGTCCGGGCACCCCGTGGACCTTGTCCGGGTCGAGAGGCAACTCATCGAGCAGGGCCTGTCGGTTTTGGGTGTCGTTTCGCTCGAGATCGCCCTCCGGCAAGTAGCGCTCGTCGCCCCACCACAGGTGAACCCGGGACCAGTCGACGAGCGCGACCAACGGTGACCGGCCAGCCGCCGCGAGGATCTCCGAACCCAAGCTCCCGCCCGTGAGGGCCAGCTGGGCAGCATCGCGCAGGCTCAACGTGTCGATCAGGGTGAGCAGCAGCCGGGCCGCGCCTGCGTCCGCGACGGTCTGCTTGTCGGGGTGGACGAGCACCCGCGGTGCTGGTGCCGGCGGGAGCGGGGTGCTCACGATGGGTGCCGCTCCGTCGGCACCATGGCGGCCAACTGGGCCGAGTGATTGCGCCTCAGTCGCTCGGCGGCCCGTTTGGATTCGCTCACGGTGGGTGCCCGAGTGGCACCCTTGGCGGCGCCCAGGGCAGGGAGCCCCTTGCGCAGGACGTCCGCGTAGGTTTCGTCGGCATCGAGCCGACGCAACTCATCGGCGAGGCACTCCGCGTCTCCGCGGCGGCGCAGGCTGATTCTCCGATCCGGTTGACTCGGCTGGGACATGGTGGCCACGAAGTCTCCAGGCCGGGCAAGGTCGATGACTCCGCCAGGCCGTTGCAGCCGCACCGCACAGATGCCGCTTCCGGTCGGCGTCTTTTCCCTGGTGACCGGCACCTTCAAGGACCAGGCAAGCCAGGCGGCCAGCAGATCGGTCGACGGTGAGTCCGGAGCGCCGGCCACGGCCGCTCCGGTGACCGGCTCATAGGGCGGGCCGTCGAGGGCCGCGGCGAGCAGCCCGCGCCACAAGGTCACTCGGCTCCAGGCCAGATCGGTGTCACCCGGTCGATAGGTCTGCGCCAGCCGTTGGAGCATCGCCCGCGGCCGGGTTGCCTCTGCTGCATCGGTGATCCGCCGAGACGCCATGGCAGCAATCGGGTCGGTGCGCAGATCGGCGGGAGCCTGCCTCGGCCACCACGCGACGACGGGGGAGTCGGCGAGCAGCAACGGGGTGACGACGCTCTGGCCCTGGGCAGCCAGTGGGCCGAACAACCGCATGATGACGACCTCGCTGGCCCCTGCGTCGCCTCCGATGCGGATCTGGCCATCGATCCGGTTGGATCCGCGCCGAGTCCCGCTGACCACGACGATGATTCGGCAGGGGTGCTGGCGGGACGCCTCCGTCGCGACCTCGACAGCATCGTCGGCGGCCTCGTCATCCACCACGACGATGAGGGTGAGCACGCGGCCGAGGGCCAAGGCACCGACTTCGTTGCGCAGTTGGACCAGCCGCTTGCTGATCGCGGCAGTGGTGGTTGCGGGGAGGTCGACGATCATGGTTTCCTCCAGACCCTGCCATCGCGGGCCAGCATCCGGTCACTGGATGTCGGTCCCCACCCGCCTGCTGAATAGGGATCGGGTTTCCCGTGGCGCCGCCACCACGCCTCGATGGGGTCGAGGATCTGCCAGGACAGTTCGACCTCCTCATGGCGCGGGAAGAGGGGCGGCTCACCGAGCAGGACATCGAGGATGAGTCGCTCATAGGCCTCCGGTGAGCTCTCCGTGAACGCGCTGCCGTAGCCGAAGTCCATGGTCACGTCCCTGACTTCCATCTGCGCCCCAGGCACCTTGGCGCCGAATCGCATCGTCACGCCCTCATCGGGCTGGACCCTGATGACGATCGCATTCTGACCGAGTTCTTCGGTGGCTGTTTCGTCGAAGGGCAGGTGCGGTGCCTTCTTGAACACCACGGCGATTTCGGTCACCCGTTTGCCCAGCCGCTTGCCGGTCCGCAGGTAGAAGGGGACACCTGCCCAACGGCGGGTAGCCACCTCGAGCCGGAGGGCGGCATACGTCTCGGTGGTCGAGCCGGCCGCAACGCCCTGTTCGTCGAGGTAGCCGAGCACCTGGTCGCCGCCCTGCCACCCGGCGGCATACTGGCCGCGCGCGCTGCCCGCCCCGACGTCCACAGGGATGACGACGGCGGATAGGACCTTCTCCTTCTCGGCGCGCAGGTTGGCTGCGTCGAAGGAGACCGGCTCCTCCATGGCGGTCAGGGCCAGCAGCTGGAGCAGGTGGTTCTGGATGACGTCGCGGGCGGCGCCGATGCCGTCGTAGTAGCCGGCTCGGCCACCGATTCCGACATCTTCGGCCATGGTGATCTGCACGTGGTCGACGTAGTTGGCGTTCCACACCGGCTCGAACATCTGGTTGGCGAAGCGCAGGGCCAAGAGGTTCTGGACCGTCTCCTTGCCCAGGTAGTGGTCGATCCGAAAGACGCTGTCCGCCGGAAACACCGACTCGACGATCGAGTTGAGCTCGCGCGCAGAGGCGAGGTCGTGGCCGAACGGTTTCTCGATGACGACCCGCCGCCACGATGACCCGTCCGAGCGGGCCAGGCCCGAGCGGTCGAGTTGGCGGCAGACCTGGGCGAAGAAGCCCGGCGGGATCGACAGATAGAACGCGAGGTTGCCTCCGGTGCCCCGCTCCTGCTCCAGTTCGTGGACCGTGGTGGCGAGGGTGTCGAAGGCGGCGTCGTCGTCGAACGTCCCCGGAACGAACCGGATGCCCTCGGCGAGCCCGCGCCACACGTCCTCGCTGAAGGGGGTGCGGGCGTGCTGGCGGACCGAGTCGTGGACGATCTGCCCGAAGCCCTGGTCGGCCCAGTCGCGGCGCGCGAACCCGACCAGGCTGAAGCCGGGAGGCAGGAGGCCTCGGTTGGCCAGGTCGTAGATCGCCGGCATGAGCTTCTTGCGGGCCAAGTCGCCGGTGACGCCGAACAACACCATGCCGCACGGACCCGCGATCCGCGGCAGGCGCCGGTCGCGCCGGTCTCGCAGTGGGTTGACTCCGGAGGCGACTCGCGCGGGACTCATGCGTGGAAACCTACCCGCGGACAGCCCGGTCCGCGGCATACCGAGGCGTCGTGGGTATGCCGCGGGCTCACCTCAGCCGCGCCCGAGAGCCCCGGCGACGTCGGCGAGCAGGGCCTCCCAGGCCTGTTCGAACTTGGCGACGCCTTCGCGCTCGAGTTTGTCGACGACGTCGGTGTAGGAGATGCCCAGGGCCTCGATCGCGTCGAGCGTCGCTTGGGCGGCGGCATACGACCCGGTGATGGTGTCGCCAGCAACGGTGCCGTGGTCGGCGACGGCCCGCAGGGTCTTCTCGGGCATCGTGTTGACACAGCCAGCAGCGACCAGGCCGGTGACATAGAGCGTGTCGGGAAGGGCAGGGTCCTTGACGCCGGTGGAGGCCCAGAGTGGACGCTGCGGGCGGGCGCCCTCGTCCGCGAGTGAGCGCCAACGCGGGGTCGCGAAGACCTCCTCGTAGGCCTGGTAGGCCAGTTGGGCATTGGCGACGGCGGCCTTGCCCTTCAACGCCCGGGCCGCGTCGGTGCCGACCGCGTCCAGGCGCGCGTCGATCTCGGTGTCCACCCGGGACACGAAGAAGGACGCGACGGAATGAATCCGAGCGAGGTCGTGACCAGCTTCGTGGGCCCGCTCCAGACCCTCGATGAAGGCGTTCATCACCGCGCGATAGCGCTCCAGGCTGAAGATCAACGTCACGTTGACACTGATGCCTTCGGCGAGGACCGCCGTGATCGCGGGCAGTCCGGCCAGCGTGGCGGGGATCTTGATGAGGACGTTGTCGCGCCCGACTGCCGCGGCCAGGGCTTTGGCCTGCTCGATCGTCGGGTCGGTCTCGTGGGCCAGTCGCGGATCGACTTCGATCGAGACCCGCCCGTCTACGCCGTCCGTTGCTGCGGCGACCGGGGCGAACAGGTCGCACGCGGACCGGACGTCGTCGGTCGTTAACGCGAAGACCGCTTCTTCGGCCGAGGCGCCGGACGCGGCCAAGGTCGCCAGCTGGGTCTCGTAGTCGGACCCCGACGTGATGGCGGCCTGGAAGATCGACGGGTTGGTGGTCACACCGGTGACGTGCTGGTCCCGGATGAGGCCGGCCAGACCGCCGCTGGTGAGCCGCCCGCGAGAGAGGTCATCGAGCCAGATCGAGACCCCGGCAGCGGCCAGGTCGGCGAGGTGGTCGGATGAGGGGGTGGACATGTCAGCCTTCCTTGGGGTCGGCGCCCGCTCGGGCAGCCTTGAGTGAGGATTTCGCGGCGGCGACGACCGCCTCGGGGGTGAAACCGAACTCGCGGAAGAGCGTCCCTGCGTCGGCGGAGGCACCGAAGTGGTCGATGGCGACGATCCGACCGGCATCGCCGACGATCTCGCGCCACCCTTGGGCCACGCCGGCCTCGACCGAGACCCGAGCCCGGATCGCGGGCGGCAACACCTTGTCGCGGTAGCTGCGGGGCTGCGCGTCGAACCACTCCCGACACGGCATCGACACGACCCGGGTGCGGACGCGCGCCTTCTCGAGCAGCTCGCGAGCAGTCAGCGCCAGCGCCACCTCGGAGCCGGTCGCCACGAGGATGACCTCGGGCGCCTGCGTGCCGTCGGCACCCCCGTCGATGAGCACATAGCCGCCCTTGGCGACATTCCGTGCGGGAGCGTGTGTCGTGCGGTCGATGACCGGGAGGTTCTGCCTTGAGAGGGCCAGGGCCGCCGGCCGCGCCTTGCGCAGGATCGCGAGCCACGCGTATGCCGTCTCGTTGGCGTCCGCGGGACGCACGACATCCAGCCCAGGCATGGCCCGTAGCGCCGCGAGGTGCTCGATCGGCTGGTGGGTGGGCCCGTCTTCGCCGAGACCGATCGAGTCGTGGGTCCATACGAAGGTCACCGGCACCTGCTGGATCGCGGCGAGCCGGACCGCCCCACGCATGTAGTCCGAGAACACGAGGAAGGTGCCGCCGTAAGGCCGGGTGAGCCCTTCCAGAGCGATGCCGTTGAGGATCGCCCCCATGCCGAACTCACGGATGCCGAAGTGCAGGGTGCGCCCATACGGTCCACCGGACCACTCCCGGGTCTGGCGACGCGAGGGCACGAACGAGGGTTCGCCAGCCATCGTCGTGTTGTTGGACTCGGCCAGGTCGGCCGAGCCGCCCCACAACTCCGGCATGACCGGGGCCAGGGCGGTGAGGATCTTCCCCGAGGCGGCTCGGGTGGCCAAACCCTTCGCGTCGGCGGGCCAGGTCGGCAACGCCGCGGCCAGGCCTTCGGGCAACTGCCCAGCGACCAGGCGGTCCAGCAGGGCAGCGCGCTCGGGCTGGGACTTGCGCCACGCGGCATACCTCTTGTCCCACGCCTTGCGTGCGGCCTTGCCGCGGGTGACGACCTTGCGGGCGTGGGTGAGCACCCGGGCCTCCACCGGGAAGGCGAGCGCCGGGTCGAAGCCGAGTGCCGTCTTCATCCCGGCGATCTCCTCCGCCCCGAGCGCGGACCCGTGTGACTTGCCGGTGTCCTGCTTGGTCGGCGCGGGCCAGGCGATGATGGTGCGCAACACGACGAGGGTGGGCTTGTCGGTGACCGCACGCCCCGCGTCGATCGCGGCACGCAGGGCGTCGACGTCCTCGACGTAGGTCGCCCCATCGGCGTGTGCCCCCCGCCAGTCGACGGTCCGGACATCCCAGCCGTATGCCGCGTAGCGCGCCGCCACGTCCTCGCTGAACGAGATGTCAGTGTCGTCCTCGATGGAGATCTGATTCTGGTCGTAGATAACTGTGAGGTTGCCCAGCTCCTGATGCCCGGCCAGGGCACAGGCCTCGTGGGTGACGCCTTCCATGATGTCGCCGTCGGAGGCCAGGACGTAGATGTGGTGGTCGAAGACGCTCTCACCCGGCGCGGCGTCCGGGTCGAACAGCCCGCGCTGGCGCCGCTGGGCCATCGCCATGCCGACGGCGCTGGCCAGACCGGAGCCGAGCGGTCCCGTGGTGATCTCGACGCCGGCCGTGTGGTGGACCTCGGGGTGTCCCGGTGTGAGGCTGCCCCAGGTGCGCAGGGCCTGCAGGTCGCTCAGTTCCAGGCCGTAGCCGGACAGGAACAGCTGGACATACTGGGTGAGACTTGAGTGACCGCAGGACAGCACGAAGCGGTCGCGCCCCAGCCAGTGCGGGTCGCTCGGGTCGTGGGTCATCACCTGCTGATAGAGCAGGTATGCCGCGGGCGCCAGCGAGATCGCCGTTCCGGGGTGCCCGTTGCCGACCTTCTGCACGGCATCGGCGGCGAGCAGCCGTGCGGTGTCGACGGCTCGGATGTCCAGGTCGACCCAGCCCGCGGCCGAGGCGTTCGGTCGGCGCAGGTGGGCGTCACGGGCGGCCATGAGGGTGGAGACCGACGGGGGTGTCACGGGAGTGCTCTCCTTACGCTGGGCGATTCGCTGTGAGCCTATTCCAGTGGTCAGGGCCACCCGGGTCTCGTGCCGGTCGTTGCCACGCCGCCGGTAGACTCATCCACTGTGACCACTGTTGATCCCCGCGCCGAGCTTGCCTCGCATCCGGCGGCGGTGGGTCGGGGGTTTTGGTTCGTGGTCGGTCAATATGTCGCGCTGACCAAGCCCCGCATCATCGAGCTGCTGCTCATCACTACGGTGCCGGTCATGGTGCTGGCGCAGCGCGGCATACCGTCGGGGTGGTTGGTGCTCGCGACCCTGGTGGGGGGCACGCTGTCGGCGGGGGCGGCCAACACGCTCAACTGTGTCATCGACCGCGACATCGACGCCCTGATGAACCGCACGGCCAGTCGACCGTTGGTCACCGGAACGATCTCGACGCGATCTGCGGTGATCTTCGGGCTGGTGCTCTGCCTGGTCGCCACGCTCGTCCTAGGGGTCTTCGTCAACTGGCTGTCGGCCTGGTTGGCGTTGGCGGCGTTCGCGTTCTACGTCGGGATCTACTCCGTCGTCCTCAAGCGCCGCACTCCGCAGAACATCGTCTGGGGAGGCGCCGCGGGCTGTATGCCGGTCCTCATCGGGTGGTCGGCCGTCACCAACCGGGTCGACTGGCCGGCGTGGATCCTCTTCCTCGTCATCTTCTTCTGGACACCACCGCACTACTGGCCGCTGTCGATGAAGTTCAAGGACGACTATGCGGCTGCGTCGGTGCCGATGCTGCCGGTCGTTGCCCGGATGGTCGTCGTGTCCCGACAGATCCTCATCTACTCGTGGGTCATGGTCCTGGTCTCCCTCGCCTTGATCCCCGTGGCCCCGATGGGTTGGGTGTATGCCGCGGGCGCCCTCATCTCGGGAGGCCTGTTCCTCGCCGAGGCACACCGTTTGCACCACCACGCAGTCCAGGGCGCCTCGCAGGCGGTCTTGCGCCCGATGCGGCTGTTCCACTACTCGATCACCTATCTCACGGTGCTGTTCGTCGCAGTTGCCGTCGACCCGCTGCTCTATCTCGCCATACCCGGTCTGGCGCGCTGAGGTCGGCGCCGCGGTCGCTGCAGCGGCGTGCGGTCTGAGTTGGCGGACGTCATCGGTCCGTAAGGTCCTCGCAATAGGCCCCCGCAGGGGTATGCCGTGACGCTGGTGCCATGACCTCACGAATCTCATCGCGCTCCCTGCTCACCGTCACGTCGCTGGCCCTGGGAGCAGCTCTCACTCTCTCGGGCTGCGGCAGCGCCGCCACCCCCTCCGCGGCACCTGCCGCTCCGAGCACCGCCATGGCCGACAAGACGGCCATGCCGGACAAGACGGCGATGCCGGACAAGACCGGGACCCCAGCCGGCATGGCCAAGGGCGCCTACATCGGCTACGCCGACTACCAGTCGACAATGTCGATGTACCAGGGCTCCAAGGTCGTCCTGTTCTTCCACGCCGCCTGGTGCCCCGACTGCAGGGCCACCGACGCGGCCCTCAACGGCTCGGGGGTGCCCGATGGCCTCACCGTCGTCAAGGTGGACTACGACACCGCGACCGAGCTCAAGCAGAAGTACGGCATCACCCAGCAGCACACGTTCGTCCAGATCGACGGTGCCTCGATGTCGGTCAAGAAGTGGACCGGCACCAAGGACGGCGCTGCGATCAAGGCCCAGACCACCTGATGCTCGCCCTGCTCGGGGCACTGGTCGCCGGTGCCCTCACAACTCTTGCCCCGTGCGTGCTGCCGCTGCTCCCCGTCATTGTGGGAGGGGCGGCAGCGTCGGATCTGGCCTCCACGGGCAGTTCGTCAGCCGCGACGCCGACCGCCACGATCACCAGAGGGCACGCGGTGCGCTCCTGGGTGGCCCGCCACCGCCGTGCTCTGGTCATCACAGCCTCGCTCGGTGCGTCGATCACGCTGTTCACCCTCATCCTCAAGGCGACGACAGCCTTGCTGGTCATCGACCCGCGCACCTGGTCGATCCTGTCGGGGGCGATCCTGGTGCTCCTCGGCATTGCCGGTGCCTTCCCCGACCTGTGGGAGCGGCTTTCGGCCGCTCTCAGCCTCCAGGGCCGCTCGGATGCTCGGCTGCGCGCCGCTCGCGCCCGTGGCGGTCTGACCGGTGACGTCCTCACCGGAGCGGCCCTCGGTCCGGTGTTCTCCTCGTGCAGCCCGCTCTATGCCTACGTCGTCGTCACCGTGCTGCCCGCCCGGTTCGGCTACGGGCTGACCCTGCTCGCGGCATACGTGCTCGGCCTCTGTGCCACCCTGCTGGCCATCGCACTCCTCGGCCGGCGCCTCATCGCGCGCCTAGGGTGGGCGGCCGACCCCCACAGGCGGTTCCGGCGCATCCTTGGCCTGGTCTTCATCGTGGTCGGGGTCGGCATCGCGCTCGGCTGGGACCGCTCGCTGCAGACCTGGATCCTCGAGCACTCGCCGATCGCTCCCTGGGAGCTGGATTCCGGGTTCATCCCCGAGGGCTGAGCTCGCGGCCCGCGCCAGCCGCGTTCAGCTACGCGGCAGGACGACCTCGATGGCGCACCCGCCCGGGACGTCGGCGACGGCCACCGACCCGCCGTGGGCCGACACGATCCCTTGAACCACCGCCAAACCCAGGCCCGCTCCGTCGCCGGCGCGAGGAGTGCGGGCATCGTCCGCGCGCCACCACGGCTCGAACATCCGGGCCCGAACATCCTCCGGTATGCCGCCGCACGCGTCGGTCACGCGGATGGTCACCTGCGTCGGGGAGCCGGTGGCGTGGACGAGCACCCGGCCACCCCGCGGCGTGGCGTGGACCGCGTTGGCGATGAGGTTGTCCAACACCCGGCCGAGTTCGCGGGCATCGACCCTGGCCAGGACGGGTCCGTCGGCCTCACCGTCGACCGTCACCCCGCTGCGTTCGGCCAGCGTGACGCCGGTGGCCAAAGCATCAGAGACCAGATCGGCCACGCTTACCTGCTCGCGCGCAAGTGTCAAGGTGCCGGAGTGGATCCGCGAGAGAGCGAGCAGATCATCGACCATGGCCGCCATCCGAACGGCCTGGGCCTTGATCCGGGCCGGATAGCCGCCGTCCGGGGGAGCGACCCCGTCCTCGAGCGCCTCGGCCATGGCACGGATCCCGGCCAGCGGGGTGCGCAGGTCATGAGACGCCCAGGCGACCAAGTCCCTGCGCTGGGCCTCGACCGCCGCGTCTCGCTCGCGAGCAGCGACCGCTTCGGCCGCCCGGTCGGCCGCCGCTCGATCGAGTCGATGGACCCGACTGGCGAGCACCAACCCGTAGACCAAAGCGACCGGCGCGACGGCGGCCACGACGAGCAGCACGACGGAGGAGTCGTGGTCGCTGATGAACATCGCCCGCGACGACACCAGGACCCCGGAGGCGACTGAGCCGACCACCACCAGGGGGGCAGCGACAAGGGCCGAGCGAATCGACCGGCGCGCCAGGGCCCACACCCCGAGCGCTCCGACTGCACCCACCCCCGCGGCGGAACCGACCGCGATGAGGACGGTCTCAGTCTCGGGGGTCACGGCATACCCGCGTCCGCTAGTGACCCGGGCGGAAGGTGCGCATCCCACCGGTAGCCGACTCCCCACACGGTCGCAATCCGTTGCGGGGCAGCGGGATCCGGCTCGACCTTCTCGCGCAGGCGCCGGACGTGGACGGTGACGGTGGACTCGTCACCGTATTCCCAGCCCCACACCTGGCGCAGCAGGTCAGTCCGCGAGAAGGCCTGGGCGGGGTGTCGCAGCAGGTGGATGAGCAAGTCGAGCTCGCGGGTCGTCAGGGCCAGGGGTATGCCGCTCCGGGTCGCCGTGCGGGCTCGTGGGTCCACCCGCAGATCTCCGTCGAGCAGGACATCTGCGTCCGTTCCACGCGCCGACGCCACCGTGGTGCGCCGCAGGATCGACTGGACGCGCAACACGAGCTCACGCGGTGAGAACGGCTTGGTGACGTAGTCGTCGGCCCCGACCTCGAGCCCCAACACGCGGTCGCTTTCGTCGCCGCGGGCGGTGAGCAGGACGACGGGCAGGTTGCCGCGCTCGGCGCGCAGGCGGCGCAGCACTTCCAAGCCGTCCAGGCCCGGAAGCATGAGATCCAGGACGACGACATCCGGAGGCGTATGCCGTGCCTCGTCGAGGGCAGCCATCCCGTCGGGGGCCTCGCTCACCGTGAGCCCGGCCCGGGACAAGTAGCCGGCGACGACCTCCCGGACCGTGGGGGCGTCGTCGACGACGAGGACATGGGCCATGCCGGCCAGCGTAGGGCGACGCTGGTCGGCATGGCCTCACCGAATCCTTAGGGTTCCGTGACGGTCTGGTGGTCACTGCGGGGGACCGTCGAGGAGGAAGACGTCCTCGACGGTCTGCCCAAAGAGGCGAGCCAGCCGGATGGCCAGGGGGAGCGAAGGGTCGTACTTCCCCGTCTCGATGGCGTTGACGGTCTGGCGGGACACGCCGAGGAGTTCGCCGAGTGCGCCCTGGCTCAGGCCGCGCGCGCTGCGTAGCTCGCGGACGAGGTTATCCATGGGTGGCGCTCCGACGGACGAGGACCCGGTTGGCGATGACCCAGACGAGGGCCAGACCGGCCAGCCGGATGCCCGACTCGGTGGCGGCGGTCGCCGGGTCGGGACCGCCGGCCCGGTAGAGGAACAGCGCGCATTCGATGACCAGCGCAGCCAGACCCACCGCTGCAAGAGCCCGGTCGAGCAAGAGCCGGTCGCGTTCGTCGGCGGGTTGGCCGATGTCCAAGCGAGCGGTGTCGGACAGGCTCCCCCGGGAGGCTCG
>JBGAQN010000010.1:0-39588 GCA_044220725.1 Dermatophilaceae bacterium | reverse complement strand
GACCCCGCAAGTCTGGGGCAAGGAAGCGCACCCCCGGTCGCCGACGAGCCAACTCGTCGGCCACCCGCGGCCAGCACAGCCCGTTCGCAGTGATCCCATGGACAGCGATGACAACCGGCGCGTCGTCGGCAACCTCGCCGACCGACAAGTCGTGGACGTAGAAGGTCATGCCTGCATTGTCGCGGTGATCCGGTCGGCGATCGCCTCGGGGGTGAGCCCGATCTCCTCCAAGACCTCACCTCGTGAGGCGTGCCCCAGGAACCGCTTCGGTATGCCGTAGAGCTGGCACGGCATACCGAGCCCGGCCTCCCGCAACGCCTGGGTGACCTGCGACCCGACTCCGCCGACGACGAGGTTGTCCTCGATCACCGCAACGGCCTTGGCGTCGGCCGCCACACCGACGAGGTCGGAGCTGACCGGCAGGCACCACCGGGGGTCGACGACCTGGACTCCGAGGCCGCTCCCGGCGAGCTTCTCGGCAACCGCCATGGCCGTCGTGGCCATCTCCCCCACGCCGACGAGGAGCAGGTCGACCTGCTGACCCGGCTCGGGGTCACGCAGCACGTCGACCGACCCCACCTCACGCACGGCCGCCAACGGGGCTGGGGGGTTCTGCTTGGAGAAGCGGATGACCGTCGGGCTGTCCGCGACCGCGACGGCCTCCCCCAACGCGCGGTCCAACTCGGCGGCGTCGCGCGGGGCGCAGACCCGGACTCCCGGCATCAGGCCGGTGATCGTCATGTCCCACATGCCGTTGTGCGAGGCCCCGTCGGTGCCGGTGACACCGGCCCGATCGAGGATCACGGTCACCCCGGCGCCATGCATGGCGCAGTCCATGAGCAGCTGGTCGAAGGCGCGGTTGAGGAAGGTGGCATAGACGCACACGACCGGATGCAGGCCGGCATACGCGAGGCCCGCTGCCATGGTGAAGGCATGCTGCTCGGCGATCCCCACATCGAAAACCCGGTCGGGGAACCGGCGCGCGAACTCCTCCAACCCGACGGGGATGAGCATCGCTGCGGTGATGGCGACGACCTCGGGCCGCGCCTGTCCCACTCGGGCGATCGCGTCACTGAACTCGTCGGTCCAGATCCGGCCCTTGACCTGCAGCGGGAGACCGGTTTCGGGGTTGATCCGGTCGACCGCATGGAAGCGGTCAGCTTCGTTGGCGCGAGCCAGCCCGTAGCCCTTGCCCTTCTTGGTGATGACGTGGACGATGACCGGCCCGCCGAAGGCTTTGGCCTTGCGCAGCGCGTGCTCGACCGACTGCTCCTCGTGCCCGTCGACGGGCCCGACGTATTTCAGGCCGAGATCCTCGAACATCCCCTGCGGCGACAGGACGTCCTTGAGGCCCTTCTTGAGCCCGTGGACGGCTTCGTACATCGCGCCGCCGACAACCGGCGTGCGCGACAGCGCGGTCTTGCCGAAGTCGAGCACGTTTTCGTAAGCGCGCTTGGTCCGCAGCGTCGCCAGGTGATCGGCCAGCCCGCCCCTGGTTGGCGCGTAGGAGCGGGCGTTGTCGTTGACGACGATGACGAGCGGCAGGTCCTTCTCCGCGGCAATGTTGTTGAGGGCCTCCCACGCCATCCCTCCGGTCAGCGCGCCGTCACCGATGACCGCGACCGTATGCCGGTCGCTCTCGCCCCGCAGGCGGCGCGCCTTGGCGATCCCGTCGGCCCACGACAAGGCCGTGGATGCGTGGGAGTTCTCGACGACGTCGTGCGGCGACTCGGCGCGACTGGGGTAGCCCGACAGGCCACCCTTGGAGCGCAGCTTGTCGAAGTCGCGGCGGCCCGTGAGGAGTTTGTGGACGTAGGACTGGTGGCCCGTGTCCCAAACGATGGTGTCCCGCGGCGAGTCGAAGACCCGGTGGAGGGCGATGGTGAGCTCGACGACCCCGAGGTTCGGGCCGAGGTGTCCACCCGTGCGGGTCACCGAGGTGATCAGGAAGTCACGGATCTCTTGGGCCAGGTGAGGTAGTTGATCCGGCGGCAGAGTCCGCACGTCTGCAGGTCCGTTGATGCTGTCGAGCAAAGCCACGAAGGGCGTCCTTCCCGCGTTCGGGGTCGATCAAGTCTAGTTCACCCCGATCGCGTTCACCTGTGCACCGTCGGGCTCACCGTGACGATCCGCGTGGAGGTTGTCAACCTTTCGTGTAAATGGCATTTCGGGCGTGGGTTAGAGGTGGATGCGCCCGTCAACAGCCCCGTGAGGGTGTTCACCTCGGGCTACCCTGGGCAGATGTACCTGGCCATGCACACTCTGGTCTACGCCGATGACCCCGAGGCCGCCCGCGCCTTCTTCCGGGACGTCCTGGAGTGGCCGTACGCCGACACCGGAGGAGGCTGGCTCATCTTCAAGTCCGGGCCGAGCGAACTCGGGGTCCACCCGACAAGCAACGACGACGGCTGGTCCACGCACCAGCAGCTTGAGTTCTCCCTGGCCGTCGACGACCTGGAGCAGGCGATGGCGGACTGGGGCGCCAAGGGTGCGGTGTTCCTGCGACCCATCCGCGACGACGGGTTCGGGTTGACCACCGACCTGCAGATCCCCGGAGGTCCGTCGGTCATGGTCTATCAGCCACGCTACGACCCACCGGCGCTCACCCTCTGAGCCCGGCCCTCTACGCCGCGACTCGGATCGCCCATCCGGGCTCTCACAACCTGGGGACGAACACCTTGCCGGACAAGGCCTCGTGGAGAAGTTCAGCGCTGCGTCGGTCAGCAACCAACCGCAGCCCTTCGGCTTCGAGCGCCAAGAGGATCTCGGCCAGGGCCTCCGGCGTCACATGGGGCCCGACCTCGACCCGCACCTCGCGGTAGGCCTGGCGCAGCACGGCGACCTCGCCCGCCAGATGGCGCTGCGTCAGCCAGGCGAGGGCCAGCGGGTTCTTGCGTAGGCCGGCATACCGGCGATAGTCGGCCGGGCAACGGTCCAGCAACCAGCCGACGGCCCGCTCAATCCACCCGGGCGCGCCAGCGGGCGGCACGCCCTGCGGCCACCCGGGGGGAACGTTTGCGCTCACGTCTCCCAGTCTGCCCCTCCCCGCCGACAGGGGTATGCCGCCCGCTCACGGTGAGCGGACGGCATACCGGATGCGCGGTGGCGGTCAGTGCACGAGCGAGCGCAGGACGTACTGGAGGATCCCGTCGTTGCGGTAGTAGTCGCGCTCTCCGGGGGTGTCGATCCGCAGCGGCGCGTCGAAGGCGATGACCTCACCCGAGGGCTTGGTCGCGGTGACGGCCAGGGTGCGCGGGGTGACGCCGTCGTTGAGCGCGGTGACTCCGACGATGTCGAAGGTCTCCGTGCCGTCTAGGCCGAGGCTGGCGGCGTTCTCGCCCGCCGGGAACTGCAGCGGCAGGACACCCATCCCGATGAGGTTGGAGCGGTGGATCCGCTCGTAGCTCTCGGCGATGACCGCCTTGACCCCCAGCAAGCGGGTGCCCTTGGCCGCCCAGTCACGGCTGGACCCGGACCCGTATTCCTTGCCCGCGAGGACGACGAGGGGGACGCCGGCCGCCTGGTATGCCGCGGACGCGTCGTAGATCGTCGTCTGCTCGCCGCCGGCGAGGAAGTTGCGGGTGAAGCCACCCTCGACGCCATCCAGGAGGAGGTTCTTGAGTCGGATGTTGGCGAACGTGCCGCGGATCATGATCTCGTGATTGCCTCGACGCGAACCGTAGGAGTTGAAGTCCTTGCGGTCGACGCCGTGAGCGGCGAGGTATGTGCCCGCGGGGCTGTCCGCCTTGATCGAGCCGGCCGGGCTGATGTGGTCGGTTGTCACCGAGTCGCCGAGCATCGCCAGGACGCGCGCGCCGGAGATGTCTGAGACGGGCGAGGGCTCCAACGCCATCCCCTCGAAGTAGGGGGGCTTGCGGACATACGTGGAGTCCGCGTCCCACTCGAAGGTCTTGCCCACGGGGGTCTGCAGCGACTGCCACCGGGAGTCGCCGGCGAACACGTCGGCGTATTCCTTGGTGAACAGCTCCTTCTTGATCGAGGCGTCCATGACCGACTGGACCTCTTCTGGCGTGGGCCAGACGTCGCGGAGGTAGACCGGGTTGCCGTCCTGGTCGTTGCCCAGGGCATCACTCTCGAAGTCGAAGTCCATCGAGCCGGCCAGGGCGTAGGCGATGACCAGCGGCGGGGAGGCCAGGTAGTTCATCTTGACGTCCGGGCTGATCCGGCCCTCAAAGTTGCGGTTGCCCGAGAGCACCGCGGTGACCGCAAGATCGTTGCTGTTGATGGCTTCGGAGATCTCGGGCTCCAGGGGGCCGGAGTTGCCGATGCAGGTGGCGCAGCCGTAGCCGACGAGGTAGAAGCCGACGGCCTCGAGGTCGGGCCACAGACCGGCGGCCTCGTAGTAGCCGGTGACGACCTTGGAGCCCGGGGCCATCGAGGTCTTGACCCACGGCTTGCGGGTCAGGCCCTTGGCGGCGGCCTTGCGGGCGACCAGACCGGCGGCGATCATCACCGACGGGTTGGAGGTGTTGGTGCACGAGGTGATCGAGGCGATGACGACGGCACCGTTGACCAGGTCGAAGGAGCGGCCGTCCGCCATCTGCACAGGGACCCGCTTGCCGGGGTCGCTGGTGTAGGTGGGCAGGGACGTGGCGAAGGCCTGCTTGGACGAGGCGAGCTCGATGCGGTCCTGCGGGCGCTTGGGGCCGGCGATTGAGGGGACGACGGTGGCCAGGTCGAGCTCAAGCTTCTCGCTGAAGCGGGGCTCGGCGGCCGGGTCGAGCCACAGGCCCTGTTCCTTGGCGTAGGCCTCGACGAGGGCGACGTCGGCGTCTTCGCGGCCGGTGAGGCGCAGGTAGTCGATGGTCTTGTCGTCGATGGGGAAGATCGCACAGGTCGAGCCGAACTCGGGGCTCATGTTGGCGATCGTCGCGCGGTTGGCCAGGGGCACCGAGCCGACCCCCTCGCCGTAGAACTCGACGAACTTGCCGACGACGCCGTGCTTGCGCAGCATGTCGGTGATGGTGAGGACGACATCGGTGGCGGTGACACCGGGCTTGGCGGCACCGGTGAGCTTGAAGCCGACGACCCGCGGGATGAGCATGGAGACGGGCTGGCCGAGCATGGCCGCCTCGGCTTCGATGCCACCGACCCCCCAGCCCAGGACTCCGAGGCCGTTGACCATCGTCGTGTGGGAGTCGGTGCCGACGCAGGTGTCGGGGTAGGCCAGGACGGTGTCGCCGGCCGCGCGGGTCATCACGGTGCGGGCCAGGCGCTCGATGTTGACCTGGTGGACGATGCCGGTGCCCGGCGGGACGACCTTGAACTCCTCGAACGCCGTCTGGCCCCAGCGCAGGAACTGGTAGCGCTCCTGGTTGCGTTCGTATTCGAGCTCGACGTTCTTCTCAAAGGCGGCCGCATTGCCGAAGGCGTCGATCTGCACCGAGTGGTCGATGACCAGCTCGGCGGGGGCTAGCGGGTTGATCTTGCTCGGGTCTCCGCCGAGGGCGACGACAGCCTCGCGCATGGTGGCCAGGTCGACGACGCAGGGCACGCCGGTGAAGTCCTGCATGACCACGCGGGCCGGGGTGAACTGGATCTCGGTGTCCGGCTCGGCCGTCTCGTCCCAGCTACCGATAGCCGTGATGTGCTCGGCCGTGATGTTCGCGCCGTCCTCGGTCCGCAGGAGGTTCTCCAGGAGGACCTTGAGGCTGTAGGGCAGCGTCGCGCTCCCGTCGACCGCCGCGAGGCGGAAGATCGTGTAGGACGCGTCACCGACCTCCAGCTGCCCCTTGGCCCCGAAGCTGTTCACCGATGCTGCGACGTTGCCCACGTCGGCTCCCTTCCTGTCAGGTATCTTGACGTCAAGATAAATTACCACGTCTCCCCCGATCCTGCACTACCCGCCGCCGAGATTGACCGTGGGTGCGCGACACGCCACAGCATCCCGCCGCAACGTCAATCTCGGCGCAGGGGAGTCGCAGTGGAGGTGGGTCTCAGGACCGCGATGCACTCCACGTGGTGGGTCATCGGGAAGGCGTCGTATGCCGTCAACTCGGTCAACTCGTAGCCCACCTCACGCGCATACCCCAGATCGCGGGCCAAGGCCGCCGGATCGCAGGCAACATAGGCCATGGCTCGAGGCCCCAATGCCGCCACCGATTCGATGACATCCCGGCCGGCACCAGTGCGCGGGGGATCCAAGACCACCAGGTCGGCGGCAGCAGCTCTGCCCCGCCCAACCTCCGCCAATCTATCCTCGACCCGTCCCGCCACGATCTGCAACCACGCCCGGCCGGCACCGTTTGCTTGGGCCAGCGCGCAGGCCGCCCGGTCTCCCTCGATTGCCACGATCGACCCCGCCGCACCTACAGCGTCGGCAAGCGGAACGGCGAACAGGCCGACGCCGGCATACAGGTCCAGCACACGGTCTCCGGGTTGAGGGGCGAGGGTCTGCAGCACCCGATCCAGGAACGTGCTGGCCGCCCCGGGGTGCACCTGCCAGAACCCACGCGCCGACACCTCGAACTCCCCCGCCCACGAATGGGACTCGACACGTTCGCGAACGGTGGGAATCCCCCCATCGGCCTCCGGCACCGGAACCAATACTGCGGCGGACCCGGTCGATCCGGCCACGACGTCGACCTCGCGCACCCCGGGCCACGAGGCGTCGAGCACACCGGTGGCCAGCACCCTCGGGTCGGCGATCGGGCACTCCACGATCGGCACCACCTCATGCGAGCGGTGCCGCCGCAGACCCGCTCGCCCCGAGGCATCGACAGCGAACTCGACCCGTGTCCGCCAGCCCAGGCCGGCGGAGTCCCCCGGCACGGGGAGCACCTCAACGGCGCGATCGATCCCGGCTAGTCGCCGCAGTTGCTCCGCCACCACCTGGCCCTTGAGGGTCCGCTGCCGCGCGACATCGACGTGCTGCCAGTCGCAGCCGCCGCACCCGCCCGGACCGGCGTGGCGGCATACCGGATCCACCCGGTCGGCCGACGCCCGGAGCACCTCGATCGCGTCGGCCCGCAAGAACCGGTCCTGCGACCCGCCCTCCGTCACCTTCGCGCGCACCCGCTCCCCCGGCAGGGTATGCCGCACAAAGACGACCTGCCCCTCGTGCCGGGCCACGCAGAATCCCCCATGCGCGACCGGACCGACCTCGACCTCGAACACCTCGCCGACCAGCGACTGACCGCGGGGACCAGCGGGCCTGCGCTGGCCGGCATACCGGCCGCGTTGGCGCCGCGAGTGATCTGGCGGCCGAGCCGCGTCGGCGCTCATGGGATCACGCTTCCCGCCGGGCCGGCCACCCGAGGATCGCCCCAGTCATCGTCCTGTCCCTCTGACGAGCGCAATTGCCATGGCACGCTGGCCACCATCACCCCAGGGATGAAGTGCAGCCGGACCCGCAGACGCAAGGCGCTCTGGTTATGCAGAATCTGTTCCCACCAGTGGCCGACCACGTATTCGGGGATATAGACGATGACGACATCGCCGGGGTTGTCGGTGCGAAGCGACGTGACGTAGTCAATGATCGGCCGGGTGATCTCGCGGTAGGGGGAGGCAACGATCTTGAGTGTCACCGGAACGTCGTGCTCGATCCACTCGCGCCGCAGGGCGGCCGTCTCTTCTGCGTCAACCTCAACCGTCAGCGCCTCCAACACCGACGGCCGGGTGGCTCGGGCGTAGGCAATGGCACGCATCGCCGGCTTGTGCAACGTGGACACGAGCACCAGAGCGTGCACCCGACTGGGCAGGATCGCTTCACGCAGGTCCTCACGCAGGGCCAACTCCTGGCTGACCTGCCGGTAATGTCGGTTGATGCCGAGCATGGCGACAAAGAGGACGGCCATCGCGAGGATCGCGTACTTCGCACCCGCTTGGAACTTCGTGATGAGAACGACGACGAGCACAACGACCGACATCACAGCACCGACCCCGTTGATGGCCCGCGCGCGCCGCATGCGGGCCCGTGCCGTGGCGTCCGGGTCCGTCGCCAGCAGTCGGTTCCAGTGCCGGATCATCCCGGTCTGGCTCATCGAGAACGAGACGAAGACGCCGACGATGTAGAGCTGGATCAGTTGGGTGACCTCGGCCTCATAGACGATCACCAGGACGATCGCGGCCGCTGCGAGGATCAGTATGCCGTTGGAGAAGGCCAGCCGGTCACCCCGCGTATGCAGCTGACGGGGCAAAAAACCGTCCTTGGCCAGGATCGAGCCGAGGACGGGGAACCCATTGAAGGCCGTATTGGCCGCGAGGACGAGGATGAGCCCGGTCACGGCCGTGACGAAGTAGAGGCCGAGGGGGAAGTCGGCGAACACGGTCTTGGCCAACTGCCCGATGACGGTGTCCTGGACGTAACTGTCACCGACGGGCACACCGCCACGCAGGAAGTTCTGACCCACCGCATCGACGTCGGCCATTTGCACGCCAGTCAGCCGGCTCAACGCGATGATCGATCCCAGCATCATCACCGAGATCCCGCCCATCAGCAAGAGGGTCGTGGCCGCATTCTTGCTCTTGGGCTTGCGGAATGCCGGCACTCCGTTGGAGATGGCTTCGACGCCGGTCAAGGCGGCGCACCCCGAGGAGAAGGCGCGCAGCAACAGGAACACCGCGGCCAGCCCAGCGGCGCCGTTGCCTGGCTCGGCAACCAGTTCCAGCCCGGCGCTGGGAGCCTGGCCGAGTGACCCACTCGCTGCCTTGACAAGCCCCCACACACCCATCCCGACGATGCCGAGCATGAAGGCATACACCGGAAAGGCGAACACCTTGCCGGACTCTCGCACTCCGCGCAGGTTCATCGCCATGAGCAGGACGATCAGTGCCACGGCGATGAGCACCTCGTGCCCGGTGATGAACGGCAGTGCGGCCCGCGCGTTCTGGACGCCCGATGAGATCGACACCGCAACGGTCAACACATAGTCGACCAGCAAAGCCGAAGCCACGGTGAGCCCGGCTTTGGGCCCGAGGTTCTCCGTGGCGACCTCGTAATCGCCACCACCTGACGGATAGGCGTGGACGTTTTGTCGGTAAGACGCGACGACGATGATCATGACGAAGACCACCCCGAGGGTGATCTGCCAGGAGTGCATCGCGGCGAACGCTCCACCGGCCAACCCGAGCATGATGAGGATCTCGTCGGGGGCGTAGGCCACGGACGACAGCGCATCGCTGGCGAAGATCGGCAGCGCGAGCTTCTTGGGTAGGAGAGTCTCCCCGAGCCGGTCGCTGCGCATGGCGCGCCCGACGAGGATCCGCTTGATCCGCTGGCCGGTAGAAGGCACGACCGCCATCGTATGCCGCGTCGCGACCGTCCGGGCAAGCGCTGCCACCTCCGTGGGGGCCTTTTGAACCGGTGTAGCGTCGGACTGTGCACTTCGTCATCATGGGCTGCGGCCGAGTCGGTGCCACCCTTGCCCGCACGCTGTCCGAGCGGCAGTTCGATGTCGCGGTGATCGACATGGATCCGACCGCGTTTCGCCGGTTGGGGACCAGCTTCGAGGGACAAACGGTCACGGGCGTGGGCTTTGACCGCGGCGTCCTCGCGACCGCGGGGATCAAGGGGGCCTACGCCTTTGCGGCCGTGTCCAGTGGGGACAACTCCAACATTCTCGCGGCCCGGGTCGCCCGGGAGACCTTCGGCGTCGAGCACGTGGCGGCGCGGATCTACGACCCCCGGCGCGCCGCTGTCTATCAGCGGCTGGGGATCCCCACCGTGGCCACTGTTCGTTGGACGGCCGACCAGATCATCCACCGGCTGCTTCCCCAAGGCGCCGTGCCGGCATACACCGATCCCAGCGGCAAGGTGAGTGTGGCCCAGATTCCGGTGTCCACCGCTTGGGTGGGGCGCCGAATCTCCACGATCGAACGGCTGGCCGGGACCCGAGTCGCCTTCCTGACCCGGGTGGGCGAGGGCCTGGTCCCCGGCCCCGACACCGTGCTCCAGGACGGCGACCTCGTTCACGTCGTCTCCCCCGCCGAGGACGTCAAGCGGCTCGAACGTGTCTTCACAGCAGCGCCCCCGCACGAGTGACCGAACCCGCCGCCCGAATCACCCCGAGGACATCTCATGCGCGTCGCCATCGTCGGAGCCGGCAGCGTCGGTCGCTCGATCGCTCGAGAGTTGCTGCACAACGGACACCAGGTGCTGCTCATCGACCGCGCTGCTGATGACGTCGTTGCCTCCAGGGTGCCCGAGGCCACCTGGTTGTTGGCTGATGCATGCGAGATCTCGGCGTTGGAGGAGGCTCAGCTCGAGGACTGCGACGTGGTCGTCGCGGCGACCGGCGACGACAAGGCAAACCTGGTGGTCTCCTTGCTGGCGAAGACCGAGTTCGGGGTTCCGCGCACGGTGGCCAGGGTCAACAACCCCCGCAACGAGTGGATGTTCGACGAGGCCTGGGGGGTCGACGTCGCCGTCTCCACCCCTCGGCTGATGACGGCCCTCGTCGAGGAGGCTGTGAGCATTGGTGATCTGGTCAGGGTCTTCGAGTTCCGCCAAGCCAAGTCGGCGATGGTCGAGATGACCCTGCCCCCCACCAGCCCCTTTGCCGGTGCTCGTGTCGGAGATATTCCATGGCCGACCGACACCGTCCTGGTGGGCATCATCAGGGCAGGCCGACCCATCGCCCCCAGCATCGACGATGCGCTCGAACCGCACGACGAGTTGCTCTTTATCGCGGCACGGGAGATGGAAGACGATCTGGAAAACCTGCTCTCCCCCGGCCACCTGCCGCGGTCCCCCCTTGAGGAGGACGAGGACTAGCTCGGCGGGGCCGAGCGATTCACCTCACCCGGGCGCCGACAACCGCGACGTCACGCTAGCTGCGCGGGCCGTCCAGGGGCGTGTGCCCACGCAGCAACAGCAACGCCGCCACCCCAACCGCCAGCAGGTATGCCGGCCAGCCCAGGACGAGTTTGGCTACCCCGAGTGCTTCCACCGCCCCCTGCAGGTAGAGCGGGATCTGGATTGACAGTCGTAGAGCTGCCAACCCGACCAGGACCCAGCCCAGTCGGCTGGCCACCCGAACGATGCCGTCGTGGCGTCGCCATGTGGTGAAAGCGTGCGTCAACGCCTCGGCATCGGCCGATGCGGTGGCTTCTGCCGTGGCGCGCTCGTCCGCTGTCATCCGGGCCAGTGCCGCCCGGCCCTCCCGCGAGCCGGCGAACCGAACCCGCGAAGAGGCGCTGAGCAGCTCGGGATCGCCGGCCGCGATAAGGAAACCGAAGATCGGCCACCGCAGCAGATTCGTCGCCGTGAACAGCAGCATCGAGAAGGCGCTCTGCAGCATGCCGGGTAGGAACGCGTCCTGCGCCCGTCCAGTGCGGGCCGCGACGACCCCAGCGACCACCACCGCGGCCAGGGACCAGCCGACAAACCGCAGTGTCTGGCCCTGGACCAGGCGCAGCAGACCAATCAGGGCGGCGACGCCAACAGCCACGAGCGCAGCCGTCCGTACGTCGCCCGTGCGGTTCCAGGCCACGACGAAAGCCACTGTGGGAACCGCTGATTCCACGGCACCCCGCCAACCCCCGAATGCCACCAGCAACCGAGCACGCAGCAACTCCTCGACAGTCGGGTAGGTGCCTGCCGACGGCGTTCCGCCCGGTCGAGAGGCAGCCAATGCGTCGGAGTCAGCCACGGGTGGGCAACAATTCGTATGCTGGGTTGTAGATCGTCGGGACGCCGTGCAGATCGGTCACTCGGCCCTCGACACGGACCATGCCGCCAGGGACCACGCCGGCCAAGGCCCGGCGACCAAGCCAGACCAACGACAAAGTGCCCGTGCCGTCGAAGATCTCGACCACCAGAGCCGGGACTTGCACCTGGGGACGCAGGGCGACCGAACGGATTTCGCCGGTGACGGTGGCCCGCCGACGAGCGACCACATCGGCGATGGGGGTTGCACCGGTCACGAGGCTCGCTCGCTGCAACTCGTCGGCTTGCCAGCCTGCGGACGACTTCGTCAGCCGGCCCAGCCACCGGACAAAGCCTCGCGGTGGTTCTGCTCGGGCACTAGCTGGTTCGGTCGCCATACTCAGTGCACCTCGCTGATTTCCGGCCCACGGTCGAACGGACGCAGATCCCCATAGCTAGGGCGCGAATTCTGTTCGGGACTTTCGGCGTCGGCGTCCTGCGACGGCCCGAACGGAAGTCGCAACGGCAATGGTTCGCGGGGAGCCATGGCCGCAGCTCCCCGATCGACAACGGTTGCCCGGACGACCTGGATGAGTTCGTCCGCGGCCCGATCATCGGTGGCCGCCGGCCCCGACAGCAAGGCTCGGAGGAACCACCGCGGGCCGTCGACACCGAGCAGCCGCAGGGGCGCGCCGCCGCGCTGGTGCAGTCGCACCTCTTTGCCCAACGTGCCGCGGATGATGTCCGCTCGACCGCCGGCAGCGACGACCGACTGCGCGATCTCGGTGCGGATATCCGCCCAGATCCCCTCAGTGCGCGGCGCGGCATACGCCTGCAGATAGGCCCCGGAACTGCCCTTGGTGAGTTGGACGCCGACCGGGGTGCCGCTGCCCTCATCGACCTGAAGGGCAACCTGGACGTCCGGTGCAACCGAGATCCACAGGCTGCCCAGATCGATCCTCGTATCGTCGAGGATGGCTTCCGAGCGGTCGAACGGGCCACGCAACCGACTGAAGGGCGTCTCTGGTTCCCACTCCTCCTCGGCCGGATCGACCCCTTGCGACTCGCGCTCGGGCTCTAACGACACGTCGCCCGCCTGGGCAGCCGTGTCCGGATCGGCGTCAGCGCGTTTGCGCCCGAAAAGTCCCACGAAAGTCATCCAGTCCTGTCGATGCCACGATCGCGGTGACCGCGAGGGCCGAGGTCAGCCACCGAATCCCCCGCTGTCACCATGCCCAGTCTCCCCCCGAGGGCTGCCTGGCAGCGAATCGACCTCGACCCAGTCCACCCGTTCGACGCGTTGCACGACCAACTGGGCAATGCGATCGCCGCGCCGAACCTCAAAACAGCGCTGGGGGTCCAGGTTGACCAGGTTGACATGGATCTCGCCCCGATAGCCGGCATCGATGGTCCCAGGGGCGTTGAGGATGGAAATGCCATGCCGAGTGGCCAGCCCAGAGCGTGGATGGCCGAACGCGGCATAACCCGGAGGTAGGGCGAGGGCAATGCCGGTGGGAATCAACGCGCGCTCCCCCGGTGCCAACGACACGTCGACCCGAGCGAAGAGATCGAGCCCGGCGTCATCCGGATGGGCGTAGCCGGGCAGCGGCAGATCCGGGTCGAGCCGGTGGATCCGGACCGGCAGCCCGGGCATCAGGCGACGCACTCCCGGCAGACCATCTGGCCGTTGACATTCCTGGCCAACTGCGAGCGGTGGTGGACCAAGAAGCATCGGGAGCACGTGAATTCGTCGGCTTGCCGAGGAATGACCCGGTAGGACAACTCCTCGCCAGACAGGTCTGCGCCGGGCAGTTCGAATCCTTCGGCCTGCTCGGTCTCGTCGACGTCGACGATGGAGGACGCCTTGTCGACGCGTCGCGCCTTGAGCTCCTCAAGGGAGTCCTCGGACAGGTCGTCGTCGGTTTTGCGTGGTGCGTCGTAGTCGGTCGCCATGCCGGTTCGGTCTCCTCCGTCACTGTCGGCCTGCGGTGGCTTGTCGCGGCTAACGCTGGGATGGTCGAGTTTGTGCCCGAGGCTGAGGTAACGCCAGTGTCACTGCCTGCGGGGCGTGATTGTGCCCTATTCGCGCGGCCCTCGCACGGTTGTATCGGATGTCGACTCGATCACAGCGCGATTGCCGACCCGACCAGAGCGGCCAGGGCGGGGTGCAGCGCGGGGTTGGCCGCCACCACAAGGTCCGGCCCGGGCGCGCCGCCACCCGACCCAGTCACGGTTCCACCTGCCTCGGTGACGATCAGCCACCCAGCCGCGACATCCCACGAATTGAGGCCGACCTCGAAGAACCCGTCGAGTCGGCCATCGGCGACGAAGCACAAATCGACCGCGGCGCTGCCCATCCGCCGGACGTCGCGCACCGCCGGGAGGATGGTCGTCAAGACCCGAGCCTGCTGGGCCCGATGTTCGGCACGGTAGCTGAACCCGGTGCCCACTAATGCAGGCTGGAGGTCCCCGCGGACACTCACGCACACAGGCATGCCGTCCCCCGGACTTCCGTCGCGCACGGTGCCGTCCCCCAGGCTGCGGTCCCGCGCGGTGTCGCGTGATGGTATGCCGGGCGCCTGAGGCTTGGGCCGGGCCGTTGCCACCGGGTGCCCGCAGGCCGGGCCCAGCCGTCGGGCTCCGCCGCCCAGGTATGCCGACCACGTGGTGCCGAGCATCGGCGCGCACACGGCGGCGGCGACCGGCTGCCAGGCCCCAGGCGTGTTCGGATCGCCGATGACGACGGCGACTGACACGGCATACATCGGGAGGTCATAGAGGTAGTTCGTCGTGCCATCTAGCGGGTCGACGACCCACGTCAGCCCCGACCGCGCCACCAGTGAGGCGCCTTCCTCACCGAGCATGCCGTCGTCGGGACGGGCGTCGTGGATGCGCTCTCGAAGGAGCCGCTCGGCACGGGTGTCCATGATGGTCACGGGGTCGGTCAGCGAGGTCTTGGTCCCGGCTGTCTCGACCAGGTCTGCTGGGCGCCCGTTCACGAGCAGGTGACCAGTCTCGGTCGCCATCGCGACAGCGAGGTCGGCCAACTCGCGCAATTGCCCAGCCGACGGGATGGGGCGGCGGACGGTCGGGGCGACAGGTGCGCTCATGATGCGGTCCACGCTAACCGGTGCGGCGTGGCCGCTTCGCAGACCCGGCGCGGGATGAGACAGTCGGGTAGACATCTGCTCATCGACCGACGGAGCGACCATGCACGACTTACGGTTGATCGGGGTCGACGACGACGGAGGGCATCTGCTGCTCGCCGACGTCAGCGGCACGCGCTTCCGCGTGCCGCTGGACGAGTCCCTGCGGGCAGCGGCTCGACGAGATCGACCGCGAATGGGGCAACTGTTGATCGAGATCCAGGGCGGGGTGCGCCCTCGTGACATCCAGGCGATGGTGCGCGCCGGGTTGACCGCGCATGAGGTGGCCGAGCGCTCCGGTTGGACGATCGACAAGATCCAGAAGTACGAAGGACCGATCCTGGCCGAGCGTGAGTACGTCGCGGGCCTGGGACAGGCGGTCCGACTGCGACGGCGCACTTCTTCCGGCCCCACCGTCACCCTGGCTCAGCGCGTGCTCGACCGATTGACAGACCGAGGGGTGCCCGTCGACAGTGTCGAGTGGGATGCCTGGCGCCGGGAGGGACCGGATTGGACCGTGACGGTCACGTTCACCGCCGGGGGCCGCCAGCGCCGGGCGACCTGGTCCTTCGACGTGCCGAGCCGGTCGGTCCAGGCCAAGGACGACGAGGCCCGCTGGCTCAGTGAAGACGAGCCGGCCGCCGCACCACCCGCGGGCGAAGTCCCGGTCTATGACGTCGAGGCCGATGGCGGTCTCGATGCCGCAGCGGTGGCCCGCGCCCGATCCGACAGCCCGGTCGACCTCGTCACCGCCATGCGGGAGCGCACGACTGCGCGGTCTCGGCGGGTCACCGCTCGGCGACGCGCACTCGAACCGGTGGCTGCGCTGCCACTCGGAGATGTCCTCGAAGACCCCGCGGAACAGCCGCGCACCTCGTCCCCCGTCGACGCGACGGACATCGACACAGGGGACATCGACACAGGGGACATCGACGCGGCGGACGTCGACACAGCGGACGTCGACGCCGCAAGTCCGGACGCACCAGAACAGACCCGAGAGCCAGCGGTGCGGCGGCATACCCCTCGGCGGTCCGGACGCCCCTCAGTGCCGAGTTGGGACGACATCGTCTTTGGCACCAAGAGCCGCAGTCCCGAGAAATAGTCGGCAGATGACGGGCGCGATCAACCCTGTCAGTCGCGATCGCGAGACAGCTCGAAGGGCAGGACGTCGGGAGACACCGCGGCGGCTTTGGCCGCGTGCGACGTCATTCGACGCATGTAGTGCCGTCGGCAGAGCACCTCATACTCCACCACCCCGGTGCCGGTCCTAGCCGTATCACCGACAAGCACTTGGTCACCCTCGACGACCATCTGGGCGTCGACGATCCGGGCGTTGTGGGTGGCCCGAGCCCCGCACCAACACAGCGCCTCAACCTGGAGGATCTGGACCCGATCGGCCAACTCGACCAAGCGACGAGACCCCGGGAACAACTCGGTGCGGAAGTCGGCCATGATCCCGAACGCGAAGACGTCGACGCCCATCTCGTCGACAATCCGGGCCAGCTGCTCGATCTGGCGCGGGCTGTAGAACTGCGCCTCGTCGCAGATGATGAAGTCCACCCGCCGACCTTCGGTGACCATGCTCACCACGGTGTCCCAGAAGTCCAGGGTGTCGGTGACCTCCAACGCGGAGCGGGCCAGCCCCAGCCGCGAGGATACGACGGCAGCACCGGCCCGGTCGTGCTTGGTGAAGATCAGACCGCCCTTGCCCCGGGCCGTGTGGTTGTGCTCCATCTGCAAAGCCAACGTGGACTTGCCCGAGTCCATCGTCCCGGAGAAGAACACCAGCTCAGCCACGACGCCCGACCCTATTCCGTCCGGGCGGGCCAACGGAACAGCGGGATCGCCGTCTCGTCATCGCTCACCGAGCCGTGCAGCCCGAGCAGCGCCAACAGTTCGGCCCGCATGCGGACCGTGTCGACGACGGCCACCTCCGCCACGCAGTTGACGATGACGTCGCCGATCCGTGGCAGCACTCGCTCGGCGACGGCATCCGGTGCACCGAATAGGCCAGCCAGCACAGCTTCATCGCGCAGCACGACCGTCGCCTGCCCGTCGAGCCGTTCGCGCCAGCTCGCGGCCACGTCGGCCGCAGCACCGGGGTCGCAGTAGAGCTGCACCGAGCGCGGCTCGCCACCGACGTGACGCACCCCGTCGAGCAGCAGGGGCTCGGCGGCCAGATCGATCCGCTCGGCGAAGGGCACCTCGACCATCCCGTGGTCGGCGGTGACGTAGACGGCTGTGTCGGGCGGCACGCACGCGACCAGACGAGCCAGCTCGGCGTCGACCCGCTCGACTTCCTCGCCCCACTGCGGCGACGTCGGGCCGTAGACATGCCCCAGCTTGTCGACGTCTCCCCAGTAGAGATAGACCAGCGCGCGCGGCGCCGCCCGCACGGCCGCCACCGCTTCGTCCACACGCGCCGCCAAGTGGTATGCCGCCCGGAACCGGCCGCCGCGCAGTGCCGCGTTGGTCAGCCCCGAGCCGTCGAAGAAGCCCGGCCCGATCCGCGTGACGGCGATCCCCTCCGCTACGGCCGCCTCGAACACCGTGGGTTCAGGCTGCCAGACAAAGGGGTCGGGGCCGTCGTCCCAACTCAGCTCGTTGAGGATCCGATCCTGCTCCGGGGTCGCACCGGGGACGAGCACCTCATAGCCCACCAGCCCGTGCGCCCCAGGCGGCAGCCCGGTCCCGAAGCTCCCCATCGAGGTTGCCGTCGTCGATGGGAACCCGCACGTCAGCCGGTATGCCGTCGCCAAACCAGACCGCAGGAAGGGCGCATGCCCGGCTCGTCGTCGAATGAGAGCATCCCCCAACCCGTCGACGAGGACGACGACGGCCCGTCTGGAGGGGTCGAGCGGGAGGAGGGGGCGGGCGGCATACCGGGTCGATCCCAACGAGGCGAGAACCGACGGAAGGACTGCCGACAGCGTCCCGGCTCCGGCGGGGACCGGCGAGCCGGCGTCCACCTCACCGACCGATCGTCGCCGACAGAGCCGAGGCAAAGTGCAAGGCGCGGGCCAGCGCTGCGTCTCCGTCGGCGTCGGCACTGATCCGCAGCGAGATGCCGTCGGCCGCCAACGTGCCCTCGAACCCGTGGTCGGCCTCGCATTGCGGATCTCCGCACGAAGCCGGGAGCACATCGAGGCGGCTGACCGCCCCCCAGCCCAGGGTCAAGGTGATCTCCCGCCCCAACGATCCCGGGACATAGGCGTCCGGGTTGGCCACGACGTGCGAGAGCCTGATCCCGCGGACCGCGGGCAGCGGGATGCTCTCACTGGTCGCCGTGGCGACAGCCCGTTCGTGATGGTCGGAGTGGTCGTCGGCGTGGACGACAACGAGCTTGCTGGCCGACAGGACGAGAACGGTGATGTGCCGCCGGACCGAGTCTTCGTCGAAGGTGGTCTCCTGGTGGACCAGGTGTGCCGCCACGGTGTCGCCGGCCAGACTGGCCCCGACGACGTCCGCGACGAGCGCCGGGTAGTAGCCCGCGTGTTGGATGTCCGAGCGCAGCTCGGCAGGCAGGTTGAATCCGGGCACGTCTCGTGGGGCTTTGCGCATGTCGGCCATTCTCTCCTGCCGCCGAGATTGACGTTGCGCGAGTCGCACGCGGCGTGTCCTCGCGGCAGTGTCCATCTCGGCCGTTCGGTGACGTGGTTGGCCTCGGTCAGGTCATCGCCCGGCGGCTGGCGTCCTTGCGGGTCATCGCGGGGGCGACCACGATCTCCGCGCCCAGCACGTCGACTCCAGCTCCCCAACAGTTGACCGGCTGTAACGACACCGAAGCCAAAATCGAGTGGTTGTCTGCCAGAACCGAGACCCGAGCGATGAGCTCACGCAGGTCGTCTAGATGGATCGGCTCCTTGCCGCGGTGCCCGGTCAACAGCGGAGCGGCCTTGACCGAGAAGATGAGATCGTCGACGTCGACGTCAGTCAGGGGCGGGATCCGGTAGCCGATGTCCCCCAGCAGGTCGGTCGGCGGACCTGCGATCGAAAAGGCCACGACGGGGCCAAACAGCGGGTCCTCGGTGGAGCCCACGACGCAAGACACCCCCGGCGGGGACATCCGCTGCACAGCGAACCGGTCGGCGACGAACGCCCCCAACCGATTGACCAATGAGGTGTGAGCGTCGCGCACGGCGTCTTCGCTGGCCAGGTCGGGGCGCACGGCAGTCACCCCCACCTGGTGGCGCACTGCCGGGGTGATCACTTTGAGGATGACCGGGTAGCCCAACCGTTCGGCTGCAGCAACCGCCTCGTCGGCCGTCTCCACGGTCTCGTCTGGCCAGAGCGGGATCCCGTATGCCGCGAGCACCCTCGTGCATTCGTCCGCAGTGAGCGCACGACCGGTCGGGGACTGGGCGAGCACCCCTTCGAGGATCTCGTCGACAGCAGCCCTGTCGATGCCGACTGGGGCGACCAACGAGCCCCTGTCTCGCGACCGCCACTGTGCGTAGCGGGTCGCGGCCGCCACCGCTCGCACGGCATCCTCGGGCATGGGGTATGCCGGAACGACGCGCCGATGCGAGCCAGGGCTGGTCAGCGCCAGTTGCTCGGTGACGCCGCGCATGCCAAGGAAAGTGGCCGTGCACGTCTTCGTACTGCGCCTGGCCTCCTCGCGGACGGCGGCTGCGACGAGTTCGTCGTCGGTGTAGATCGGCGGGATGAAGGACGCGATCACGGAGTCGACCTTGGGGTCCTCGAACGCGGCGCGCAGCGCGAGGGCGAACTCCTCGGCCCCGGCTTCGGGCGCGATCGAGATGGGTCCGTGGGTCACTTTGAGGTCCCAACTCTCGGCGGCCTGAGCCGTGAGTGAGCCAAGTGCATCGGAGTTGGTGACGACCGCCACACCGTCCCCGGCGGGAAGCGACTGGTGCACGACGAGCTGTGCGACGTCGAAGAGCTGGTGGATGTTTTCGGTGCGGATCACCCCCGATTGGCGCAGCAAAGCGTCGAACACCTCCTGGCGAACGCCCATCGTCCGGGTCAGGTGGCCAGGTGCGGCACCAAGGTGGCTACCCGCGGACTTGACGACGATGACCGGCTTGGCGGTGGCAAGGGAGCGCGCAATCCGCGCGAACTTGCGCGGGTTACCGATGGATTCGACGTAAAGCCCCACCGCGTCGGTGTCGGCGTCGTCGATCCAATACTGCATGAGGTCGTTGCCCGAGACGTCGACGCGGTTGCCCGCGGAGGCGAAGACCGAGACACCCAATCCTCGTCTGGCGGCAGAGGCGAGCACCGCGATGCCCAGCGCCCCGCTTTGGGCGAACAAGCCGAACGAACCCCGTGGGGGCAGCTGGGGTGCCAGGCTCGCGTTGAGCCGGACCTCCGGATGGTTGTTGATGATTCCGAAGGAGTTCGGGCCGATGATCCGGATCCCCGCTCTCCTGGCCCGTTTGCGCAGCCTGGTCTGCAGCTTCCAGCCTCGTTCGCCGTCCTCGGCGAAGTGCGCGGACGGCACGACAATGGCCCGGGCTCCCTTGGCGGCGCACTCCTCGACCAGATCGATCACCTCGGGCGCGGCCACGGCGACGACCACTAGATCGACAGGGCCGGGGACGTCCGAAAGGCTGTGATACGCCTTCATTCCCATGACGCGCTTGGCGTTCGGGTTGACGGCATACACCCTGCCGGTGAAGCCTCCTTCGACGAGGTTCTTCAGGAACGTGTGACCGATGGAGAACTCGCGGCGACTGGCCCCGACCACGGCGACCGAACGCGGCGTGAGGATGCCCCCGACGCTGATTGCCTCGGACCGGTGCTCACGAGCGAAACGGACGTCCGTGGATTTTGCCGTCGGCGTGATGTCGAAGGACAGCGAGATGATGCCGTCCTCGAGCCGGTGCTTGACGTTGTAGCCCGCCTCGCGGAAGACGTTGATCATCCGCCGGTTCTGCGGGAGCACCTCGGCAACGAAGAGGGTGACGCCTGCCTCCCAGCCCACGAGGGCCAGGTGCTCGAGGAGGATCGACCCGATTCCCTTGCCCTGGTAGTGATCCGACACGTTGAACGCCACTTCGGCGGTCGTGTCGTTGATCTTGTCGTAGCGCCCGATGCCAATGATCTTGTCCAGGTGGGTCGCAACCAGCGCCACTCGTTCGTCGTAGTCCACGACCGTGAACCGGTGGACGTCGCGGTCGGACAACTCATGCAGCGGGGCGAAGAACCGTAAGTAGATCGACTCTTCGCTCTGCCCCGCATGAAACTCCCGAATCCGGACGTCGTCGGAGGGGGTGATCGGGCGCACGTGGGCCACCGACCCGTCACTGAGCACGACGTCGGCTTCCCACTCGGCCGGGTAGCCGGGCGGCAATTCCTCGCCGCTACCGGACGGCTCCGGAGGGGTCGGCTCGTCGGGCACCGGGTGCCGGTGATGGCCGTGCTTGCTGGACACGCCCACATGCTCCCATGCCAGCACGTTCCCGGTCGCCCACGGGTGGGAGCATCGCCGACATGGAACTGCGTCGCGCGATCCGCCAGCGTCGAATGGTCCGCCGCTACGACCCCCAGCGCCCCGTCGAGGACGCGATCATCCGCGCCTGCCTCGAGGCGGCCATCCGGGCACCGAGCGCCGGCTTCAGCCAGGGCTGGGACTTCGTGGTCCTGCGCTCCCCCGCCGAGCGCGACGCGTTCTGGTCGGCGACGACCGGCGACGCGCCGCCGGACTCCTGGCTCTCGGGCATGGCGACCGCCCCCGTCCTCATCGTCTGTCTGTCCGACCCCGACCGTTATCTGGATCGCTACGCCGAGCCGGACAAGGGCTGGGCAGACCGTGACCCGTCTCGGTGGCCGATCCCTTACTGGGACGTCGATACCGGGATGGCGGCGATGCTCGCCCTGCTCACCGCTGTCGATGCCGGGCTGGGGGCGTGCTTCTTCGGGGTGCCGCCAGCACGGCATACGCAGGTCCGCGCGGCCCTGGGCATCCCGGAAGGTCGCCGCTTCGTCGGCGTCATCAGCCTTGGGTATGCCGTCCCGCATCCCCCGAGCCCCAGCCTGGCTCGCGGCCGCCGTGGGTTGGATGAAGTGGCCCATTGGGGTCGCTTCCGGATGCACGACCCGGCCTGAGCGCCGGGTCCTCGCCGTGTCGCGGTATGCCGGTCTGGCACCGTGGGAGAGGATGGGGCCGCCGCATCACCGCGGCATGACCCACTCGGGCTCACCGGACCCTGACCGATGCCCGATCCCGACCCAGCTGTAGGAGCCCCACCCGGCATGGCCCGTCGAACCACCACGTCGCCCCCCGAGGGCCAAGACGTCGTCGAGCGGATTGTCGACATCGACGTCGCCGACGAGATGAAGGCCGCCTTCCTCGAATACTCCTACAGCGTCATCTACGCCCGGGCCCTACCCGACGCCCGCGACGGGCTCAAGCCGGTGCAACGACGGATCCTCTTCGGGATGAGCGAGTTGGGGCTGCGTCCGGAGCGTCCGCACGTCAAGTCCAGCCGCATCGTCGGCGAGGTCATGGGCAAATACCACCCACACGGCGACAGTGCGATCTACGACACCCTGGTGCGACTGGCCCAGCCATTCTCGATGCGGCTGCCCTTGATCGACGGCCACGGAAACTTCGGGTCATTGGACGACGGGCCCGCGGCCTCTCGATATACCGAAGCCCGGATGGCCCCGGCGGCGATGGTCATGGTCGCCGGGCTCGACGAAGACACCGTCGACTTTGTCCCCAACTACGACGACACGCACACCCAGCCCGAGGTGCTGCCCGCCGCGTTCCCCAACCTGCTCGTCAACGGCGCCAGCGGGATCGCGGTCGGGATGGCCACGAGCATGCCACCGCACAATCTCGGCGAGGTCATCAGCGCGGCGCGCCACCTGCTGGACCACCCGGAGGCGAGCCTGGAAGACCTTATGCGGTTTGTCCCCGGCCCCGACCTGCCCGGCGGCGGGCGGATCGTGGGGTTGGACGGCATACGGGAGGCGTATGCCGTCGGGCGTGGGACCTTCCGGACCCGCGCGAGTGCCCGAATCGAAAACCTCACCCCACGGCGACGCGGGATCGTCGTCACCGAGTTGCCCTACCTCATCGGACCGGAAAAGGTCATCGAGAAGATCCGCGACCAGGTCCAGAGCAAGAGGCTGCAGGGCATCAGCGACGTCAAGGACCTCACCGACCGCGCACACGGTTTGCACGTGGTCATCGAGGTCAAAGCCGGGTTCGTTCCTGAGGCGGTCCTCGAAGAGCTCTATCGGCTCACTCCGATGGAGGACTCCTTTGGGATCAACAACGTCGCCTTGGTCGACGGCCAACCACGCACCCTCGGCCTCAAGGACCTGCTCGCGGTCTTCGTCGACTTCAGGATCAGCGTGGTTCGTCGCCGGACGGCCTACCGGCTGGCCCGTGCCGAGGAGCGGCTGCACCTCGTCGACGGGCTCCTTGTGGCCATTCTCAACATCGACGAGGTCATCCAGGTCATTCGCGCCTCCCAGGACAGCACCACGGCCCGAGCGCGGCTGATGGCAGTTTTCGACCTGTCCGAGGCGCAAGCGACCTACATCCTCGACCTGCAACTGCGTCGGCTGACCAAATTCTCCCGGCTTGAGCTGGAAAGGGAACAAGAGCAGCTGCGCGACCAGATCGGCCATCTGCGGGCGATCCTTGCCGACGACCGCCTGCTGCGCACGACGGTCTCCGATGAGTTGGCTGCCGTGGCCCAGGCACACGCCACCCCGCGCCGAACTGTCCTACTCGAAGCAGCGGGTGCGACTGCGGGAGTAAGCGTTCCGGCAGTTGTCCGGGGTCAGGCCAGTGCCCTGCAGGTCGCCGACGATCCGTGCTGGGTGCTGCTGTCCTCGACCGGCCTGCTTGCCCGCACGACGGGTGCCGAGCCGCTGCCTACCGGGGGGGCGCGGGCGCGCCACGACGTCCTCATCGGAGCGGTGCGTGCCACGGCCCGAGGCGAGGTCGGCCTGGTCACCAGCCTTGGACGGATGCTGCGCCTGTCAGTCCTTGAGCTGCCTACGCTCCCGCCGACCGCCGACGCCCCCAACCTCTCGGGTGGAGCGCCGCTGACGGCATACCTCGAGCTCGGGCGCGGCGAGACCCCGGTGACGTTGGCCTCGTTGGCCCCGGATTCCCCCGTGCTGGCGCTGGGGACCGCCTCGGGTGTGGTCAAGCGGGTCGTCGCCGAACACCCCAGTCGCCCGTCGTGGGAGCTCATCGCGCTACGCGAGGGCGACGAAGTGGTCGGCGCCGGCGCGACGGCGAGTGAGGAATTCGACCTGGTGTTCCTCACCAGCGACGCACAACTACTGCGCTTCCCCGCCGGCAGTGTGCGCCCGCAAGGGCGAGCAGCGGGCGGGATGGCGGGAATCCGCTTGTCCCCCAAGGCTCGGGCGGTCTATTTCGGCGTCGTGGACCCGACGCGTGACGGGGTCGTCATCACCGCCAGTGGAGCCTCCGGGGCGTTGCCCGGGACCCAGGCGGGAGCGATCAAGGTGACCCCTTACGCCGAGTACCCGGCCAAGGGCCGTGGCACAGGCGGAGTGCGTTGTCATCGCTTCCTCAAGGGTGAGGACGTCCTTGTTCTGGCGTGGGTCGGGTCCGTGCCGGCGCGGGCCGCCGCCGCCAACGGGGGCCCGGTCGATGTGCCCCCGCCCACCGGGCGGCGCGACGGATCCGGCACCGCCTGGACGCATGTCGTCGGAGCCGTCGCCGGCCCGCCGACACCTCCGGTCGATGGGTAACAACGCGATAAACGACCTCACCTTCTCTTGACAGGGAAAGCGCTTACACGGCAGAGTCGGTCTCAGCCCGATGTGGGGCAGCCGGGCGAGACAACGACCGGACACCCCACACCATCGGTCCTCGACGGGGCGGTCAACCGACGCTCCGCCGTCTTCCACAGATGCGCGGGGAGCAGTACGCCGGCCGCGGCGCACGTGGCCGTTGCCGAGCTCGTTCCTCTCGTCGGTTCAGTAGACAAGGGAGTCATACGTATGCGCAGGAGTACCTTCGTCAAGGCAGCCACCGGAGCCGCCGCGATCGCGCTGCTCACTTCGGGTTGCTTGGGGACCAGCAGTTCCAACACCGCGGCCACGGCCGGGGCTGCCGTGACGGGTGATGGCGCCGGCGGCACCGTCGAGATCATGTACGCGTTCGGCGGCGACCAGGACAAGGGCTTCCGGGCATCCCTGGACCCCTGGGCCAAGTCCAAGAACATCACCATCAAGTACAACTCGACGGACCAGTTCGACAAGCTCATCAAGACCCGGGTTCAGGGCAACGACCTGCCCAACATCGCAATCTTCCCGCAGCCGGGCATCATCAAGGACTTCGTGGCCAAGGGCAAGGTGATTGACCTCAGCTCGGTGGTCGACACCGCAAAGGTGAAGGACTCCATGGTCCCGGGCCTGCTCGACGCGGCCTCGGTCGACGGCAAGGTCTACGGCATCCCGGTCTCGGCCAACGTCAAGAGCCTCTACTGGTATGACAAGGCCAACTTCGCCGCTGCCGGCCTCACCGTGCCCAAGACTCACGCAGAGCTTGAGGCTTTGATCGAGAAGGTCAAGGCTGCCGGCAAGACCCCGCTGTGTTACGGCATGGAGTCAGGCGACGCTACCGGCTGGCCGGCCACGGACTGGATCGAGGACTACGTCTTGCAGACCGGCGGCACAGCGGTCTACGACGACTGGGTGGCCGGAAAGGTCAAGTTCTCCGATGCTGGCGTCGCCCCGGCGTTCGACATCTACGAGAAGCTGCTCCTCACCGACGCCAACGTGCTCGGGGGCGCCAAGGCTGCGGCTGCCAACAACTTCGGAACCGCGCTCAACCCGATGTTCGCCGCCGCCAACCCGGGTTGCTTCATCGGCAAGCAGGGCAACTTCATCACCGGCGCCGACTTCTTCGGCAAGGCCGGCGTCACCTCGGCCAACATCGACACCAAGGTCGGCGTCTTCCAGACCCCGTCGGTCAAGGGCCAGACCCCGGTCCTCGGCGGTGGCGACCTGCTCGCGGTCATGAAGAATGACGCGGCCACCAAGGCCGTCGCCAAGTACCTCACCGAGGACGCCACCTTCGGTGGCCCGTGGGCAAAGACGGGCACCATGATGAGCCCGCACAAGGCGTTCGACGCGTCCAACTACCCGAACCAGACGATCAAGGACATCGCGAAGATTCTCTCCAGCGCCTCGGTCTTCCGATTCGATGGCTCGGACTCCATGCCTGGCAAGGTCGGTTCCGGTTTCTGGACCAACACGGTGAAGTGGCAGTCCGGCCAACAGGACCGCGCCACCTCGCTGAAGAACATCGACGCCCTCTGGGCCGCCAGCTGACCAGTCCGTCCGCCTGAAGGTGGGCGGGGTTTCCGAAGGACTCCCCGCCCACCGCAGGTCGCCGGCCCTAGGAAGGACCCAGATGGCAGATTCACCAGCAGCCGCAGACAGCGGCCGCACGTTGGGCACGTGGATCAAGCTCGCCCTGTCTGTCGGTATTGCTGCAGCCTTGGTGCTCGTCGGCGCCTCCTCAGCGGGAGTCTCGGGCTGGATCAAGCTCGCCAATGCCGTCATCGCCATCGTCGGGGGCGTCCTTGGTGCCATGGCGCTGTTCTGGCTGCTCAACACGTTGGTCGAGCGTTTCCCGCCCAGGTGGGAGGAGCGTCTCAAGCCCTACGTCTTCATCGGCCCCGCGCTATCGGCGATCGGCCTGTTCTTGGTGTTCCCAGCCGTTCAGACGGTGCAGGGATCGTTCTACAACGAGGACCTCAGCAAGCCCGTTGGCTTCGCCAACTACGTCAGCCTCTTCGGCGACTCGACCTTCATCAGCACCATCGTCAACACGCTCATCTGGACGATTCTCGTGCCAACGCTGACCGTCGCTTTCGGGCTCATCGTCGCCACGCTCACCGACAAGCTCAGTGAGCGCAGTGAGAAGTACGCCAAGATGTTCATCTTCCTGCCGATGGCGATCTCGTTGGTCGGCTCGGCCGGGATCTGGAAGCTCGTCTACGACGCCTCGGTCGGCAACATCGACCCGGTCACCGGTGAGCAGACCCGGATCGGGCTCTTCAACGCGATCCTCGGCGTCGTCGGCCTCCCCCAAGTGGGATGGCTGCAGACCGTCGACATGAAGCTCAACACCCTGTTTATCATCCTGGTTTTTGTGTGGACCCAGGTCGGCTACGCCATGGTGCTGCTCTCGGCGGCCATCAAGGGCGTCCCCGAAGACACGCTCGAAGCCGGCCGAATTGATGGAGCCAGCGAGCGTCGGATCTTCTTCTCGATCATCGTTCCGCAGATCCTGCCGACGATCGTCACGGTGTTCGTCACTGTGCTGATCGGTGCCATGAAGGTCGGCGATCTCGTGTTCGCGTTCGGAGCTAACTCCTTCGACGCCGACGTCATCGGCTCCCGGTTCATCACGGAGTTGTGGACCAACACGGACCTGGGCAAGGCATCGGCCATCGTCGTCATCTTGTTGATCGCCGTGATTCCGATCCTCATCTACCAGATTCGCACCTTCAAGCGAGAGGAGGCCATGCGATGAGCACAGCAGAGGCAACCGCCAAGATCACTGCCAAGGCTGCCAAGATCGGAGCCTCCGCGGGCAAGGCCGGCCCGATCGTCAAGATTCTCGTCTGGTTCATGGTGGCCATCTGGACCTTGCCGACGGTCGGTCTGCTGGTCACTTCGTTCCGTCCGACCACCCAGCAGTTCAACGGCTGGTGGAACGCCTTGTCCAACCCGACCCAGTTCACCATCCAGAACTACCAGGATGCGTTGACCACCGGCTCCAACCCGATGGGGGGCGCGTTCCTCAACTCCCTCGCGGTGAGCATCCCGGCCACGATCATCCCGATCCTCATCGCGGCGTTCGCGGCATACGCGTTCACGTTCATGGAGTTCCGCGGACGGAACTTCTTCTTCATCATCATCGTGGGCTTGTTGGTCATCCCCAACCAGTCCGCGTTCGTGCCGCTCTTCCGGCTCTTCGGTGCCATGGGCATTAACGGGACCTTCCTGGCCGTGTGGCTGGTGCACATCGGCTTCGGTATGCCGCTCGCTGTCTACATCTTGCGTAACTACATGGGCACCCTGCCGAAGGCCATCATCGAGTCGGCCAAGATCGACGGTGCGAGCCACTTCACCACGTTCTGGCGACTGATCATCCCGATGAGCTTCCCGGCCCTGGCCTCGTTCGCGATCTTCCAGTTCCTCTGGGTGTGGAACGACCTTTTCGTTGCCCTGATCTTCCTGCAGGGCGAGCCGGTCATGACGGTCGCGCTCAAGGCCCTGATGGGCCAGCAGGGTCAGGGCTACGCCCTGCTCACCGCAGGGACGTTCCTGACCATGGTGCTGCCGCTCGTCGTGTTCATCTCGCTGCAGCGCTACTTCATTCGTGGCATGACCTCCGGCGCCGTCAAGGGCTGAGGTCCGCAGGTGTCATCGGCTGCGCCCGCTCCCGCTTCGGGAGCGGGCGCACCTCGTCTCGACACGACGGCCCGGTTGAGCCCTACGCGGGCCGCCCCGCAGTGCGCGAGGATAACGGCGTGACGACACCGTTGCTGGACCCGGCCTGTTCCTGGCTCTGGCAGGAGCCCCCGATCCCCGCGTGGGGCACGGCCGCCCGAGCCGACGTCGTCGTGGCGCTGGAGCAGAACGGCCCGTGGGGTCGGGTGGCGGCCACCCAGTCGCGACTCGACCCGGATCTCGGAGCCCGTCTGGACGCTCACGTGAAGGCCCTGAACGGGCGCTTCTTGCTGATCCGCCGACCGGGCCGGCACTCCGAGACCAGTGGGCCCGAAGCGCCCGGATCCCACACACATCCTCTCGACGCCCCGACGCGGCGGTGCTATCTCGCGCGAACCGGACCCGGAGGGTGGCTGGTGCGTGCCGACTTGTCGGATCCAGCGGTGCTGCTCGAGGTGACGACGCAGACCCTGCTCGATGCTCCGGCCGTCTGTGCCGCAGTGGCTGGCACCCTCAGCCCGGACCCGCTCCTGCTCGTCTGCACAAATGGGCGGCGGGACATGTGTTGTGCCCGCCGCGGTCGCCTGGTCGCCAACGCGCTTCCCCACCCTGGCGAAGCAGTATGGGAGACCAGCCACATCGGCGGCCATCGGTTTGCGCCGACGGGGGTGTTGTTGCCCTGGGGTCGCATGCTCGCTCGACTCGACGCTGACCTAGCCCAACAGGTTGTCGCCGAAGCCGGCCTGCACCGCCTGCCTTTGGCGGTCCTCGGGTCCCTGCATGACCGAGGCGGGATGCACCTGCACCCGGCCAAGCAGGCCGCCGAGGCCTGGCTGCGCGTGCAGGAGTCGCGGCGAGATCTCGACGACGACCTCGCCGACGCCGCTCAGAGGGTCACGGTGGCGGTGCAGTCCGGACCGTCCCTGCCGGAGTCCTGTGGCGCAACCCCAACTCCAACGCAGGTCTTCCAGCCGGACTGGCTCGACGAAACGCGAGGTATGCCGTGACCGATCCCCGTCAGCCTGCTGCGCTGGCGCACCTACGCCGAGGCGGCACCAGCGTGGTGGTCCGGCGGGACCGAGATCGCCTGCCATCCGTGCTGCACTGGGGTCCTGACCTCGGCGAGCTGTCGAGCGCCAGCCTTGAGGCGATGGCCCTGGCCCTCCTGCCGCCATACCTCGACTCCCCGGTCAGCTCTCAGCATGCCGTCGCCGTGCTTCCCCAACACTCCTGCGGGTGGCTTGGACGACCCGGCCTCCTCGGCAGCCGAAGCGGGCGCGCGTGGTCGGTGTCCTTCGACGAGGTGCAGCATGAGACGCACGACGCGGGTAGCGCCGCCTGGCCAGAGGGTGCCGCCGGAGCCGTGCGGCTGGTCAGCGACGCCATCGACCAATCGGCCGCCCTCGCCGTGCGCACCGAACTTGAGGTGCATTCCAGCGGCCTCGTGCGGCTTCGAGCTCAGGTGCGCAACCTCGGCGACAGCGACTACGAGGTCGCCCATCTCCTGCCCGCCTTACCCGTGCCGGCCCAGGCCGGCGAGCTGCTCGACATGACCGGTCGGCATACCCACGAGCGAAGCCCACAACGACGTCCCTTCGACACCGGTAGTTGGGTGCGGGAAGCCTGGGGCGGTCGCCCGGGGCACGACTCGGCCACCGTCCTGTGCGCCGGTGCGCCGGGTTTCGGGTTCCGCTCCGGCCGGGTCTGGGGCGTGCATGTCGCCTTCAGCGGCAACCAGGTCTGCCTTGCCGAACGGTCGAGCACCGGGTGGCGACTTTTGCGCGGCGGGGAGCTCCTGCTGCCGGGCGAAGGGCGCCTCGCGCCGGGGGCGGCATACACCTCGCCGTGGCTTGTGGCCTCGTGGGGCGAGGGGCTGGACGAGTTCTCCCAACGCATTCACCGCTTCCTGCGCGCTCGCGCACAGCACCCGCGCCGACCTCGCCCGGTGCTGTTGAACACGTGGGAGGCCGTCTACTTCCAGCACGACCTGGGCAAACTTCTCGACCTAGCCGAGCGCGCGGCCGATGTGGGTATTGAGCGGTTCGTCTTGGACGACGGGTGGTTCCGCCACCGCCGCAGCGACACTGCGGGGCTGGGCGATTGGTACGTCGACGAGGGTGTGTGGCCGCAGGGTCTGCACCCGCTCGTCGAGCGAGTCCACGAGTTGGGTATGGAGTTCGGGCTCTGGTTCGAACCGGAGATGGTCAATCTGGACTCGGACCTAGCTCGGGCACACCCCGAATGGGTCTTCCAGACCGATCGCGGGCCGGGCCTGGCATCGCGACATCAACACGTGCTCGACCTGGGCCATCCCGAGGCCTATGCCTTCGTCCTGGACCGGATGAGCGCCCTCGTCACGGAATACCGGATCGCCTACATCAAGTGGGACCACAACCGCCCGCTGGTCGACGCCGGACACAGCCCCGACGGGCAGCCGGGAGTGCATGTC
The DNA here is from genome assembly GCA_044220725.1 of Dermatophilaceae bacterium. GTDB lineage: Bacteria > Actinomycetota > Actinomycetes > Actinomycetales > Dermatophilaceae > Phosphoribacter. Next base: position 8,957 of record JBGAQN010000010.1, on the reverse strand, counting down.
CAGACCGAGGCCACGTATCGGCTGATGGCCGAACTCAAAGGTCGGCACCCCGCCCTTGAGATCGAGTCGTGTTGCGGCGGCGGAGGGAGGTTGGACTTAGGGATCATCGAGTATGCCGACCGGGTCTGGGTCTCGGACTGCATCGACGCCCACGAACGCCAGCGACTCGTGCGCTGGACCGGGCTCATCTTGCCGCCCGAGCTCATGGGCACCCACGTCGGGTCGAGTATCGACCACTCCACCCGCCGGAATTTGCACCTGTCCTTTCGCGCGGGAACGGCGATCTGGGGCCATCTGGGCGTCGAATGGGATCTCACTAGCGCGTCCGCGGTGGACCAGGTGTCCCTGCGCCGTTGGGTCGCCTTCCACAAGGAGATGCGGCCTCTGCTGCATAGCGGGGATGTCGTTCACGCCGACCTGCTCGATCCGGCCCTCGTCCTTGAAGGCGTTGTGGCAACCGACCGCAGGGACGCCCTCTACCGGTTGGCCGCCGTCGAACACCTACTCACCTGGCCCACCGGCAGGATCACCCTGCCGGGGCTGGACCCTGACCTCATCTACGACGTGAGCGCACCGGCGCCAGGCGACGCGCCCACCCGGATCTGTGCGCCGGGTTGGGCTCGCACGGGGGTGACCCTGCCGGGGCGGATCCTGACCCACGTAGGCATCGAGGCACCACTGCTTGACCCTGACCAGCTCGTCCTGCTGCGGGCCCGGGCGGTGGCCGACGGCAACCGATGATGCGTGTTATCGCTGCGGTGGCCCACCTGTGGACCTGCCGTGGTGCTGCTTTCCGGAGGCCTCTGGCACAGGATAGATTGACCGCCACAGAGCCTCCGTCAGGCCCTCACGTCGGCCTACCTGTGCTGGGAAGGAGGTTCCCGGGATGTCCACCATTGAGCCCGTCAACGGGCGTCGTCGGACGGAGGTCGGCGTGCACCAACCGACGATCGAAGACGTTGCCAAAGCGGCCGGAGTCTCCAACGCGACCGTCTCACGCGCCTTGCGAGGGTTGGACAAGGTGCACCCTGAGACTCGGAACCGAGTGGCCCAAGCCGCCATCGAGCTGGGGTATATCGCAAGCCCGACCGCGTCCGGGTTGGCCTCCGGTCGCAGCCGCCTCATCGGGATCATCACGCCCTTCATGGCGCGATGGTTCTTCACCGGCATCATGAGCGCCATCGAGAAGACGGTCCGCGAGCACCAACACCACATCCTGCTCATGGACCTCGAGCAGAGTGAATCTCCAGAGACCCGTCGGTCACTCACCCAAGGAATGCTCTTCAAACGAGTCGACGGGCTCATCGTCATCAACGTCGAAATGAAAGAGGGCGAGCGCGACCTCGTCCGACGCCTCGGGCTGCCCGTCGTAGCCGTTGGAAGCCGATTCGAGGAGTCACCCTGCATCGGCATCGACGACTTCGGCTCCGCGTTGCTGGCTGCCGAGCACCTGCTGGCCATGGGGCATCGCCGGATTGCCTACGTCGGAAAGGCGCGTCGACAGGCCGCCCACCGCAAAACCCCAAGCGACCGGTTGGCTGGATTCCACGACGCGATGTTGCGGGCCGGGCTCGACGTCCCGGCGTCGTGGGTGTTCGAGTCGGACTGGAGCGCGGGGGATGCCTACGTTTCGGCTCTTGCGTTGCTCGACCGTCCCAACCGGCCGTCGGCGGTCTTGGCTGCCTCGGATGAGATGGCTCTGGGCGTGCTTGGCGCCGCCCGAACCCTGGGGCTGGACGTGCCTGCCGACCTGTCGATCGTGGGCATCGACGACCACGACTTGGCGGCCGTCTTCGGACTGACCACCGTGCGTCAGGATGTCACAGCGCAGGGCGAAGCCGCTGCCCAAACCCTGCTGGCGCTGCTCGGTCTCGTGCAAACCGCCACCATCCCCGAACAGACCTTCCCGGTCGAATTGGTCGTCCGCTCGTCCGTTGCCGCTCCCCGCCCGACCTGACCACGGATGCAGCGGCGTTCACCGGCTCTCTGGCTGCTGGCCAGCTCAGCTCACCAGGGTTTGGCGGCTGGGTTCGACGTCCCACCATCCGACGGGACGTTGCCCTGGCCATCGGGCCCACTCTCCTGACGGTCCTGTTGGTTGTCCTGGGTGCGTTGGTCCAGTTGGTCCTGCTTGCGTTGTTGTTCGGCTTGCTGCTGCTCGGACTGCGACGGAGACTGACCAGGATCTGGCTGTTGTGACGGGTTCAGCTTCCGTTCCGCACGCTCCCCGGCCGCCCGGGCCTTGTCTCCGGCCCCGTCGGCAGGCGGCTCGAAGCATCCCGGTGGTGCCCCGTCGGCAACCTCGGTCGTGCGCGTCCAGTAGTCCTTGGCCATCGCCTCCTGGCCAGCCGCCTGAGCCTTGCCGCCCAACTGCTCCAGAGTCAGGGCGAGATTGACCCGGATTTGGCATGAGTCCATCGACTCCGGCGGGGCAATCGCCAAAGCCTGCTCGAACTGTCCTCGGGCGCCGTCGAAGTCGCCGGCAAGCACGAGCCCGTCGCCGCGGGCGAACGGTGCCTTGTGCGGTTCGACGACGTTGAGGAAGGACATCCGATCAGCGGCCCCGAGGACGACATCGACCGACCCGGCGAAGAAGCCGTCGACCGCCTGCACGGCCGCATTGCTCATCGTGAGCAGCTTCAGAGCGACCAGCAGGGCCAGGACGGCCGGAGCTATCGACCAACTCACCAGGCGGCGACGCAACGCCAGCCGAGTATGCCGCGCCGCAGGGGCTTCCGACGGGTTGCCAGCCCCGGTGGGCAGTCGGAGTGGAATACCGACCGGTGCGCCGAGGATCCGTGAAGCGTTCATGCCCTCCCCTGCCTTCGGTGGGGCCTGCGCAGGGACCACAATCGGGCCAGCGCCAGGCCCACCTCCCAGGCAACAAGTGCAGCGACGCCCAACAGCCCGATCCAGTAGAACTCCTCGCGACTCGCCGACAGCGCACCGTCTTGCGACGCGGTCGGTCGGTCGAGCCCGGTGAGGTCCATCGACGCGAGGATTGCATCGATCGACTCCCCCGGCGCCCGATGATGGTAGGGCACACCGAGCGCTCCAGCGATGGCACCCAACTGGGCTTCGTCGATGACTGAGCGGGCCGGCTTCCCCGTGCCCGGGTCCAGCAGCCAGTCGTCGGCGCGGCTACCGGGGACACCGGTCTGCCTCATCTGTCCACCTGCGCTGGTCCCATAACCGAGAACGGCGCCGCCGTTGACCAAGCTGGGATCGACCCCCAGCGGCGCGGGCGGCTCCCCCGACGTCTGTTCGCCGTCGCCGAGGTAGAAGACCAGCCGCGCTCGCTGCGGGTGTGTTTGCGCAATCCTGGCCAGTGTCCGCTTCAGCAACGGTCCGGCCACTGTGACGCTGCTGCCCCGCGACCACGCCGAGGTTTCCGGCATTATCGTGTCGGCCGCGGCCGCAACAGCGGCACCGTCCGAGGTGAGCGGCATCCGCAGGACCGCCTCTCGGTCGAAGGTAACCAGGGCGAACCGGGCACCAGCCAAGCGGCCGCAGATCTCCTTGATGTCCGAGCGCATCCCCGCCAGCCGGGGCTGGTCGTCGTAGTCGAGGGCCATCGCCGAGGTTGTCGTGTCAACGACGAAGATGACGTTGAGGTCGCTGGAGCTGGCTCGAACGTCGGCACCGGGGATCCCCGGACGCAGCGCCGCCGCGAGCAGAAGGCCCACGAGGATCGTCCGGCGGACCCGCGCCCACGCCCCGGCGGCCCCGCCGGGCTGGGGCCACCAGATCAGCGCCGACGCAGCGATGACGAAAGCCGCGGTCGCCGGCCAGGACAGGACGGGCGAGATCGTCATCGTCGCCACCTGCGGACTCCAGCCAACAGGCCCAGCACACCCCACACTGTCCATCCGATCCACGAGGCGGGCTGGTCATGGATCAGCGCGATGGGTGAGCCCGGAATGCGGGCGGCCTCCCGGGCGGTCACTGCCGACACGATCCTGCCGACGGCATCGACGCTGTCCAGGGGGTAGTACAACCCCCCGGTTGACTCGGCGACCGAACGCATCTCCAGCGATGTCGCCGAGCCAGCCCGATGCGCCGGGTTGAGTCCGTAGATCTGGATCCCCGCTGACTTGGCCATCGCCGCGCCCTCGGTCAAGGTAAACAACGATGTCCCCGCGGCAAGGTTGTCGGTGGCGAGAATGACTGATCGGGCCCGGGTCAGTTCGGCGCGGTCGAAGGAGCGCAAGCAGGTCGCCAACCCGTCACCGATGAGCGAGCTGCCCGGCCCATTGAGCGTTCCCGCGTAGAAGTCCATGTCGAATCGGCCGTCGAAGACCCCTTGGGCCTCACGAAGCTGCTGCTCGACGAAGCCGTAATCGTCGGTCAACGGGAAAACCGGGACGGCCGAAGAGTTGAAGATGACCAGCGAAAGCCGCTCACCCTTGAATTCCCGTGCCAACGAGCGAAAGGTCCGAACGACCTCGGCATCGGCGTCGGTCATCGAGCCAGACACATCCAGGCACAGGACGATGTCTCGGTTGGACTTCTCGGGATTGATGACTGTCGTCGTCACCGGGCGGGCCGCTCCCAGGATGGCCAGTGCGCCCACGCTCGCAGCGGCCACGGCATACCCGATGGTGATGACCCGGTGCCGCCACAGGGCGTGGACGTACTCCGGTAGGGCGGTAAGCACATCGGTGTTGGCCAGTGGGACAGGCGACCCGGTGCGGCGACGACGCAGGGCCCAGAACACTGCCCCGGCGATGGCGAGCATGCCGAGCGCGGCCCAGGGGACAATCCACGACTGCCTCAATGCCATTGCGCCACCACCGCCTTGGCGGCTTCGGCAGCCGGGCGGACCGGCCGCGTCGGGTCCGTTCCGAACTCGCCCGGGTAGAGCTGGTGCACGACGTGGGCAACCGGCCCCAGCCCCGGCCCCCGGGAGCCTATGTCGCTCAATGTCATCCGAGAGGTTCCGGCGTTGGACACCTCGTCGATGAAGGTGCGCACGATCGCGCTCAGCTGCCGGTGGGCAGTTCGGGAATCCACCCGGCCCTGCTCGACGTCCCAGACGATCCGGTCGATCTGATCGATGGTCACGTGTTTCGCCCGGGCCAGCCGCCAACCCGGGTGCACCGGCACGGCTCTTGGAGCCGGGCCAGGCCGGACTCGCCTGGTGCGGTACCACACGACGACGCCCCACCCGAGCACGGCAAGGATCAGGACCCAGCCGAGGAAGGACCAGATCCAGTGGTAGGTCATCGGCGGGTAGAAGGGGTCGTCAGCGAGCACGTCGGCGCTGCCTCTCCAAGAGGGCGAACACCGTGCCGAGGACCTCGTGGGTGCCACCGACCCGAGCGCGGGAGATGCCCAGGCGCCCGAGCGTCGCTTCGACCCGGTCCCGTCGCTCTGCCATCGCGCTCAGGTATGCCGCGCGCACCCGGGCACTTCCCCGAACCGCCGCCGGAAGCGGGGTTCCGTCGGAAACCTCGGTGGCGTCGGCGCGCACCTCGTGAGTGGTCGGATCGGCATCGGCGATCATCACCCAGAGCACCTCGTGTTGCGCGTGCAGCCGACGCAGCAGTGCTTCGTCCCCGGGGCCCAGTCCCCCGTCATCAGTGATGGCAACGACCAGCGCGCGAGAGCGCACGTGCTCGGCGAGGTAGCTCAGTTGGTCGCCGAACCGACTCGGGGCGGCCGACAGGGTGGCGGCGCGATGCACTGCCCGCAGCACCCGTTCGAGGTTAGCCTCACCCCCGGCGGGCTCGAGCATCCGAGTCACGGCGCTATCTCCCTCGACCAGGCCCACGGGATCACCGTGCCGAACGGCCAAATAGCCCAGCATTCCGGCGACCTGGATGCAGACCTCGCGCTTGGACTCGCCCGAGGGCGCGACGGCCGCCATCGAGCGCCCGGTATCGACGACGAGCAGGACAGTCTGCTTACGGGTGGCGACATATCTCTTGACCAGGGGGGCACCGTGGCGAGCGGTCGCCTTCCAGTCGATATCGCGGATCTCGTCGCCTGGGACGTACTCGCGCAGGTCGTCGTAGTCGAGGCTGCGCCCGCGGAACACCGAGGCATACTCGCCGTCAAGCAACCCCCAGGTGCGCCGATGGGCAACGATGAAGAGCTTGGTCTTCACGCGGGTCAGCAGCGCGGCCACAGTGGTCTCTGGTCTGCTCGGTCGAGGGTGGTATGCCGTCGCCCCGGGTCAAGGCGTCCGAACGGCGGAGAGGACCGCGTCGATGACCCGCTCGACGGGCACGTCATCAGCCACTGCCTCGAATCCCAGGATGATCCGGTGGCGCAGCACCCGGTGTGCCAACGCCTGGACGTCGTCAGGCACGGCGTGATCGCGTCCGGCCAACAGGGCACGCGCGCGAGCGGCCTGAGCAAACGCAATCGAGGCCCGTGGACTAGCGCCAAACTCGACATAGCGGGCCAAGGTCGGGTCGAGGTAGCGCGCTGCCTGCCGGGTGACGTAGGCAAGACCCACGGCATACCGGATGACCGCCGGGTCGAGGTAGACCGCGCGGGCCAGAGTCTGCAGTCGACGGACATCCGCGAGCGAGACCGCGGGGGCTTGGTCGGCGAGGAAGACGCCAGCGTCGATCCGGCGGACCACCTCAGCTTCCTCCTCAAGGGTGGGGTAGTCCAAGACGTCCTTGAGCATGAACCGGTCCAGTTGGGCTTCGGGCAGGACGTAGGTGCCCTCTTGCTCGATGGGATTCTGGGTGGCCAGGACCAGGAACGGCTCGGGCAACGGATAGACCTGCCCGCCGATCGAGGTCTGGCGTTCCTGCATGGCTTCGAGCATCGCCGACTGAGTCTTGGCCGAACTCCGATTGATCTCGTCGAGCAGGACGAGGTTGGCGTGCACCGGACCCAGCCGGGTCTCGAACTGGGTGGTCCGCACGTCGTAAACCTGGGTCCCGACAATGTCGCTGGGCAGCAGGTCGGGAGTGCACTGGATTCGCTTGAACGTGCCGCCGACCGCACGGGCCAGCGTCGCCGCAGCCGTCGTCTTCGCCAGCCCAGGAACAGATTCCAGCAAGATGTGGCCCCCGGTGAGCAACCCCAACAACAGCGTCTCGTGCAACCGAACCTGGCCGACCACTCGCTCCTGAAAGGCTTGCGAGATGGTCGCGATCGTCGAGCGTGACCAGTCCAGGTCATGTGCGGCGATCGCGCTGACGCGCGCTCCTCGGGTGCTCGCCTCGCCCGCGGGGTATGCCGCCTCCGCCCCAGGAGGTGGTCCGGGCTCGATCGTCGTGCTCATCAGGGTCCCCTGCTAGTGAGTGTGTGGCGAGCCGCTGGTGAACGCGGCCCCGGCTCCTCATGCTAGACGGCGAGCCCCGGTCCAGTCAGCGTGCGAACGTCCCGTCAGCCCGCGTCGCACGTCCGCAACCGCTCCTGGCTCACGCGCTGCTGATCCTTTGACCCCCATCCTGTGATCCCGAATTCCTTTGATTCCGAATCCCTGTGACCTCGACACCCGTGCCCCCGATCCCCGTGCCCCCGAGGGTGCTCCTGATCGGTTCAGGCATCGATCCGCTCGCGATCCAAGGACTTTGCCGATTCGACGATGAACTCCTTGCGGGGGGCGACGTCGTTGCCCATGAGCAAATCGAAAACCCCCTCGGCAATCGTGGCCGCCTCCTGCGCTTCGCCAACGGTGACCCGGCGCAGGGTCCGGTGGCGGGGGTCCATCGTCGTGTCGGCCAGCTGGTCGGCGTCCATCTCGCCTAGTCCCTTGTAGCGCTGCGGCGGCTCCTTCACCTTGCGTCCCTTGCGCTCCAGTGCCGCGCGGGTGGATCGCAAATGGGCCTCGTTGTAGGTGTAGACGTATTCGTTCTTTCGGCCCGGGCCGCCGATGACCTCGAGCCGATGCAGCGGTGGCATCGCGGCATACACCCGGCCGGCTTCGACCAACGGTCGCATATACCTGAAGAACAAGGTCAGCAGCAGGGTGCGAATATGCGCGCCGTCCACGTCGGCGTCGCTCATGATGATGACCTTCCCGTAGCGCGCAGCGCCGAGGTCGAAACTGCGACCGGACCCGGCACCGATGACCTGGATGATGGCTGCGCACTCGGCGTTCTTGAGCACGTCGGCCACCGAGGCCTTTTGGACGTTGAGGATCTTGCCGCGGATCGGCAGGAGAGCCTGGTAGTCCGAGGACCGGGCAAGTTTGGCGGTCCCCAGGGCGCTGTCACCCTCGACGATGAACAATTCGGAACGCTCGACATCGTGCGTCCGACAGTCGGCGAGTTTTGCTGGCAGAGTTGACGATTCGAGCGCGGTCTTTCGGCGCTGGGTCTCCTTGTGTTGGCGCGCACTGATCCGCGCCTTCATCTCCGAGACAACCTTCTCGAGCAGCAGAGCAGCGTGCACCTTGTCATCGCGCTTGGTCGAGGTTAGCCGCGCGGTCAGCTCCTGTTCGAGGACTCTGGCCACCACGGCACGCACAGCCGCGGTGCCCAGCACTTCCTTGGTCTGCCCCTCGAACTGCGGCTCGGCCAAGCGGACTGTCACCACGGCGGTGAGCCCGGCCAGGATGTCGTCCTTATCCACCTTGTCGGTGCCGACCTTGAGCCGTCGGGCATTGAGCTCCAGGTGGCGGCGGAACACCTTGAGCAGAGCCTGCTCGAAGCCCACGACATGCGTGCCGCCCTTGGGTGTGGCGATGATGTTGACGAACGAACTGACCCGAGCCTCATAGCCGGTCCCCCACCTCAAGGCGAGATCGACCGTGCAGATGCGTTCGACCTCGGTCGGGGTCATCTGACCCTGGTCGTCCAGCACCGGAACGGTCTCGGTGAAGGTCCCCGATCCCTGCAACCGCCAGACCGCGGTGAGCGCCGGATCTGGGGCAAGGAACTCGACGAACTCGGAGATGCCGCCCAGGTGTTGGAACACCTGCTCGTGGCCGCCTTCGGCCCCTTCGCCGCCCGGCACGCCCCGTTCGTCGCGGACGACGAGCGCCAGCC
>JBGAQN010000095.1:0-9901 GCA_044220725.1 Dermatophilaceae bacterium | reverse complement strand
TTCTATGGCCGCCGAGGTCGGCGGGCGCCCGTCATGGACTTGCTGGGGCCATTGTGTCAGGTCGGCTCGTCGCCGTCCGCGCGGGTGGGGTCGTGTCCCTCGCTGAGGTCGTCCCATGGGCTGCGGCGCAGGCCGCGGTCGGTGGCCGAGTCAGCGCCGTCGCGGTCAAAACGCGCCGAGAGGCCGGCCCATCGGCGGGCCCCAACTGCAGCCAGGACGGCCGCCGCGGCGGCGACGAGCGCCGCTGCAGAGCCGATCCAAGACCATGGGCCCAATGCTGCCGTGACCGGGAGTGCCCCTCCGGTCCGTCCGGCCAGCTCGCCCGCACGGCGTCCGAGCGCCGCGTCCGGACCCAGCAGACCTCCCAGGACAACGGCCACCGTGCAGGCCGCCGCCAGGGCCAAAAGCACCCCTGCGGCCGTCCGGATTCGTGGGCCACCCGTGAGGAGCGCCACCAGCGCGGCGCCCATGACCAACGCCAGCCCGATCGACGCCGGGGCCAGTTGCCCGCCTGTGGCGGTGAGCAGGGTGCTCCCCAGCACCGGATCCCTGCTTGTTCCGGTGGCCCAGACCTGACTCAGGGAGAGCAACAGCACAGCGAGCGGGAGGCCCACTGCCAGCACGACTGATCGTTTCGTCACGGCCGGGCTGCTCCCGCGGCACGCCAGTCGGCAGCTTGCCTGGCGGCTGACGCTTGAGCGGACCGCATTCCGCTGGCCGCCGCAACGGCCCGCAGCACCGCCGCGGCCTTGTGCTGACACTCCTCGTGTTCGCGTTGCGGCACCGAGTCGGCAACGATCCCGGCGCCCGCCTGCACGTGGGCGACCCCGTCACGGATCAGGGCAGTGCGGATGGCGATCGCCATATCCATGTCTCCGGCAAAGTCGAGGTAGCCCACCACTCCCCCATACAACCCGCGCCGCAGCCCCTCGTAGTCATCGATCAAGGCCATCGCGCGCGGCTTCGGCGCCCCCGACAACGTCCCCGCCGGGAAGGTCGCCACGAGCACGTCGTATGCCGTCATCCCCTCCTTGAGTTCGCCGATCACGGTCGACTCCAAGTGCATGATGTGGCTGTAGCGGCGGATCGTCATGAACTCCACGGTGTCGACGGTGCCGGCACGGCATACCCGCTGGAGGTCGTTGCGCGACAAGTCGACGAGCATGAGGTGTTCGGCGCGCTCCTTGGTGTCAGCGGCGAGGTCGTCGCCCAGCCGGACGTCGTCCTCGGGGGTCTTTCCGCGCGGCCGCGACCCCGCGATGGGGTGGGTGATCGCCTCGCGTCCGGTCACCTTGATGAGAGCCTCGGGGCTGGACCCGACGATGTCGTATGCCGTGCCGTCCGGATGCGGGAGGCGCAGGAGATACATGTAGGGGCTGGGGTTCGCCGCCCGCAGCGCCCGATAGACGTCGATCGGATCGGCGGCGCATGGCGCTGAAAACCGTTGCGAGACAACGATCTGGAAGGCATCCCCAGCGCGAATGGACTCCTTGCACCGCTCGACGATGTCGAGGTAGTCCTCGGGCCGGTGCGAGCTGGCGACCTCGAGCTGCACCGGGTCGACGACGGCAACGGTGGACGGTGCGGGGGCGCCCAGCTCTTCGGTCATCCGGTCCAGCCGGGCGACCGCGTCGCGCCAGGCCCATTCCATTCGAGCGTCGGTGTCGTCGTAGTTGACCGCGTTGGCGATGAGCAGCACCGAACCGTCGGCGTGGTCGAGGACCGCCAGGTCGGTGGCCAGGACCATCGCCAGCTCGGGCAGGTGCAGGTCGTCACGGCCCGTGTCGGGCACCTTCTCCCACCGTCGCACAGCGTCGTAGGTGATCGCGCCGACCAGGCCGCCGGTCAGTGGCGGCAACCCGGCGATTCGATCCGTCGCCAGGGCCGCGACCGTGTCCCGGACCGCGACGGTCGGGTCACCGTCGACGGGAACTCCGTTGGGCGGCATACCGATCCAGTGGGCCTGACCGTCTCGCTCGGTGAGGGTCGCCGCGCTGTGTGCGCCGACGATCGAGTAGCGCGACCACACGCCCCCGTGCTCGGCCGACTCGAGCAGGAACGTGCCCGGTTCGCCGTTAGCCAGCTTGCGGTAGACCCCGAGCGGCGTCTCGCCGTCGGCGAGCAGACGACGCACGACGGGGATGACCCGTCGCGTCCGGGCCAACTCGCCGAAGACGTCCAGGCTCGGCCAGGTCGTGCCGAAGGCGAGCTCGGCGTGAACGTCAGTCATCGACCGACCCTCCCGTCACGGCCAGTGGCCGAGCGTCGAAACAGGTCCGGTCACCGGTGTGACACGCGGCCCCGATCTGGTCGACCCGCACGAGGAGCGCGTCGCCGTCGCAGTCGAGCGCCACCGAGCGGACGTGTTGGACGTGGCCGGAGCTGTCGCCCTTGCGCCAGTATTCGTTGCGCGAGCGAGACCAGAAGGTGACCCGGCCTGTGGTCAGCGTGCGGGCCAGTGCCTCGTCGTCCATCCAGCCGAGCATGAGCACCTCGCCGGTGTTGTGCTGTTGGATGATCGCCGCGACCAGGCCCTGCGGGTCGCGCTTGAGCAACGCGGCGACCTGCGGATCGAGGGTCGAGGTGCTGGGCGGGGCTGCCGGGTCGGACACCCCGCCATTGTGCCGGTTACGGTCGTGGGCGTGCCGCCTCGTCCCATGGGGTCGGTGCGTGTGGTGGATCGCGGGTGTGGGAACGCGTTCGACCACACCCAGGCCGTCAATCCGCCAGTGCCCTAGCCTTGGGCGCCGTGAGGGAAGCCTTCGTCGACTTTCCGTGGGCACCGACCGGGGCGTCCGGCCAGTTGGCGTTCGGTGAGCCGGTCGAGATCGTCCGGGCCGAGGCGCTTGAGGAAGTTCGGCCCGCCCTGGACCGGGTCGCTGCGGCATGTGCAGCCGGCCGGTATGCCGTGGGGTTCGTCTCCTATGAAGCAGCCCCCGCGTTCGACCCGGCGATGCGGGTGCGCGACCGATCTGGAGTCCCGCTCGTGTGGTTCGGGCTGCATGATGCCCCGCTGGGGGCGGGGGGTGGGCCACGTGAGCCCGCGGCATACGCCTGCTCGGTCTGGGAGGCCGGGACGGCGGAGGCACCGTATGCCGCGTCCGTCGCCGCGGTCCGAGAGGCCATTTCGCGCGGGGACACCTATCAGGTCAACCACACGATGCGGCTGCGGGCGCGGTTTGACGGCGACCCGCTGGGAGCCTGGGCCGATCTGCGCCGGGCGCAGCGTGATGGGTGGTTCGCCTATGTCGACACGGGCGATCATGCCGTCGCCTCGGTGTCGCCCGAACTCTTCTTCACCTGGGACGGCCGCCAGGTCGTCACCCGCCCGATGAAGGGCACTCGGGCTCGATCGCGAGATGTCGCACTCGACGCCGGGCGGGCCGCGGACCTGAGCGCGTCGGCCAAGGACCGGGCCGAGAACCTCATGATCGTCGACCTGCTGCGCAACGATCTCGGGAGGGTCTGTGTGCCTGGATCGGTCCAGGTGCCAAGCCTATTCGACGTCGAGCCTTATCCCACGGTGTGGCAGATGACCTCCACCGTGACCGGCTTCGGTCGGCCGGGGATCGGGCTGACCGACCTGTTCGAGGGGCTGTTCCCGTGCGGGTCGATCACCGGGGCCCCGAAGATCCGCACGATGGAGTTGATCACGCAGTTGGAGGATCGGCCCCGGGGCGTCTATTGCGGAGCGGTCGGGATCGTCTTCCCTGGCGCAGCCGCCGCCTTCAACGTCGCGATCCGGACCCTGGTCGTCGACCGGGCCGATGGGCGGGCGCGCTACGACGTCGGGGGCGGCGTCGTCTGGGACTCGGACGGCGGCGACGAGTATGCCGAGGCGCTGGCCAAGGCGGCCGTGCTCGACATGACCCAACGGGAGTTCGAACTGGTCGAAACGGTCCGCGTCGATGGCTCGGGGGTGGTCCTGCTGGAGCGACATCTGGATCGGATGGCGGCGTCGGCGGCCTGGTTCGGGCGGCCATTCGACCGGGACCGGGCGGTCGCGCTGCTGCGGTCGATGTGGCCACCAGCGGACGCAGCCACCGGCGCCTGCGCACTCCGCGCCCGTCTTCTCTTGGCCGCTGACGGGATGTTGCGGGTTGAGACCAGTGTCCTCGATGAACCCATGGGGCAGCCGATCGGGTCGAACCAGCCGCGACCTGTCACCTTGGCCGTTGCACCCATCTGGTCGGGCGACCCTTGGCTGCGACACAAGACGACGCGGCGTGGTGCTTATCTGCGCGCCCGGGCCGGTCTGGATGATCCATCGCTGTTCGACGTGCTGTTGCACAACGAACGCGGCGAGCTGACCGAGTCGACCATCGGCAACCTCGTCATCGAGTTCGACGGGCGCTTGGTCACCCCGGCCGCGGCCAATGGCCTGCTGCCCGGGACGATGCGGGCCGAATTGCTCGACCGGGGCGAGATCGTCGAAGGCACCGTGCTCATCGATCAACTCGGTGTGGACCGCCGAATGTGGATCATCAACGCGGTTCGCGGGTGGGTCCCCGTCCGCTACGTCAACGGCAGTCGGCGGACCTGAGCCGTGTAGCGCTCCATAGCAGCGTCGACGGCCGCCCGATCTCCGGTGACAGCCAGCTCGAACAGCAGCCCGCGGGCCATCGCCAACGACTCCTGACCCTGCTCCCGAGCCCGGGTCCGCGAGAAGCCGCTTGCCTCGAACCCTTCGGCCAGGCCCTCGGTCCACCCGTCGGCCAGCCACGAACGCAGCCCTGCGGCATACGGCGCGCCTTGCATGGCCAGCCCGCTGACCTCGAAGAACAAGGGTGCGAAAGCGCTCGCCGCATCGGCCACATGGGTCCAGAAGGCCGCACCGGCGGCATACGGATCCTCACGCGCGGCCGCAAGCATCGCGTCCAGGGTGGCGCGCTCCCCGCGTTCGACGGCACCGACGACCTCGGTCAGCAGCCCCTCACGCGAACCGAAGTGGTAGATGAGCATGCGATGGCTGGTGCCGAGCTCGCGAGCGAGCGCGCGCAGGCTCGTGTCGCCGATCCCGTGCGTGGCGAACCAGGCCACCGCTCGGGCGAGCAGATCGTCGCGAGCGCTCACTCAGCGACCGTCGCGTCGGAGCTGGCCCGCTCCACCAGGGCGGCCGCCTCACTCGCGACGTAGCGCCTGGTCAGCCCTCCGTATGCCGCCCGCACCAGCCACGCACCAGGTCCCGACCACTGGATGCCCAGGCGGACCTGGACCCCGCCCGGGACGGCAACGAGGTCGTGGGTGCCGGTGGTCGTCACGCCCGGGCGGCGGGACACCCAGGTGAAACCGGCGCCTGGTCGCCAGTCGGTGATCTCCCACCGGGCGCGTCCCAGGCGGGGTTGGACGACCCGGTATGCCGCGCCCGTCGCCTCCGGCGCGTTGGGGTCCTCGGGCACCACCTCGGTCACGGTGGCCAGCCAGTCCGGCCAGGAGCGGACCTCGGACAGCGCCCGCCAGGCGCGGGCAGGGTCAGGGATGGTGGTAGAGCTGATCTGGATCGACATGTACCAAACGGTACAGGGCAGGTGAGGCGGCTGCAGGACATGCACCGGGATCTGGTCAGGCTCGCTGTTGCGCGGCCCAGGAAGCGTGCAGCGCGGCATACACGCCGCCGGCGGCGAGCAACTCGCGGTGCGGGCCGCGCTCGACGATGCGGCCGGCGTCGACGACGACCACCTCGTCGGCCGCCTCCGCCGTCGACAGGCGGTGGGCGATGGCGACCGACGTGCGGCCACGGGTGAGGGAGTCGAGGGCGCGTTGCACGCGGACCTCGGTCGAGGGGTCGACCGCCGAGGTGGCCTCGTCGAGGACGAGCAGATCGGGGTCGGCGAGGTAGGCGCGCACGATGGCGACGAGCTGGCGCTCCCCCGCGGACAACGACTCCCCCCGCTGGCCCACCGCCGTGTCCAGGCCGAGCGGGAGCCCGGCGGCCCATTCGTCCAGCCCGAGCTCGGTGAGGGCCAGGCGCACTTCGTCCTCGGTGGCTTCGGGACGCCCGAAGCGGAGGTTGTCCAACAGGCTGGCGTCGAAGAGGAAGCCCTCCTGGGGGACCAGGACGACGCGGGCGCGCAACGAGGAGAACCGCACCTGGCGCAGGTCGACCCCGTCCACGAGGACCCGGCCGTCCGTTGGGTCCATCAGCCGGGTGAGCAACTTGGCGAGGGTCGACTTGCCTGACCCGGTCTCCCCGACGACGGCGATCCGGGCGCGGGGAGCGACCTCGAGGGTGACTTCGTGCAGCACCGGCTCGCCGCCCGGGTAGGCGAAGCTCACGCCCTCGAAGCCGACCGTGATCGGGCCCCGCGGCAACTCGACGCCGGTTGGCCCGGGGTCGGCGACATCCGCGGGAGTGTCGATGATGCCGATGACCCGGCGCCAACCGGCGACCGCGTTCTGCATCTCGTTGAGAATCTCCGTGGCCTGTTGGACGGGCATCGTGAACAAGTTGACCAGGAAGAGGAAGGCCAGCAGCGTGCCGACGCTGACGTCGCCGCGGACGGCGAGAAGGGTGCCAACGACAAGGACGACCGCGGTCGTTAGCCCCGAGACGAACTGGCCAGCGGTGAAGGCGACCACGGCCCGGACCTGGGCGCCGACGGCCTCCTTGCGGTGGGCTTCAACGGCCGCGTCGATGCGCGCGGCGGTGCGCGCCTCGATGCCGTAGGCCCGGATCGTCGCGGCGCCGACGACGGCCTCGGAGATCGCACCGAGCATCTCCCCCACCCGCTGACGGACCCGGGTGTAGGCCCGCCCGACGACGCCTTGGAAGTGTCGGATGAGGAAGAACAGCGGGACGAAACATCCCCAGACGACGGCGGCGAGGGCGGGGCTGTAGACGAGCATGAGCCCGGTGGCCAGGACGATCTGGCCGATGCTGATGATGAGCATCAGCCCGCCGAACTGGACGAATGCCGAGATCGTGTCGACGTCGGAGGTCACCCGGGACACGAGCGACCCGCGCCGTTCGGTGTTCTGGGTGAGCATCGACAGGTCGTGGATGTGCCGGAAGGCCGCCAGACGCAGGGTGGCCAGGCCGCTCTCGGAGGCCGTGTAGAGGCGGACGTTGACGGCATACGAGCTGAGCGCGGTGACCACGACCCCGGCGAGGGCGACGGCGACCCAGAGCAGGACCCGGCTTTGGTCGGGGCCACCCGGCGCGAGGATCCCCTCGTCGGTGGTGCGTTGCACGACGAAGGGGACGAGCACACGGCCCAGGGTCGAGAGCACTGCTAACAGGAGGGTGAGGCCGATGCCCTGGGTGAGTTCGGGTGAGATCGCGGCGCCCCGGCGGATGGTCTGCCAGGCCGAGAGTTCACCGCCAGAGCTGATCCCGGAGTGGTCGGCGAGGGGTTCGAAGCGGCTCATGAGTCGGCCACTCCGGCTACCGCTTTGTTAGGCTCTTCGTCCGCTTCTTCGGCTGCCACTTCATCGGCCCCTTCGTCGGCCTCTTCGTCCGCGGCGACGGCCGCCCGGTCGGCGGCCTCCCGGGCATAGGCCGAGACGAGGGCGGCATACCCCGGGCACGAGGCGAGCAGCGACTCGTGGCTGCCGTGCCCCCGGACCTGGCCCTCCTCGAGGTAGACGATCTCGTCGGCCAAGGCGATCGTCGCCATCCGATAGGCGACGAGCAGGACGGTGGTCGCGCGTGACACGCGCCGCAAGGCGGCGAGGATCTCCTGCTCGACGCTCGGATCCACCGCGGAGGTCGCGTCGTCGAGGATCAACAGCTGTGGGCGACGAATCACCGCACGCGCCAGGGCAATTCGCTGCCGCTGACCTCCCGAGAGGTTGGTGCCGCGCTCCCCGACCTGGGTGTCCAGGCCGTCGGGCAGGGTGCGGACGAACCGCCGAGCTTGGGCAACTCGCAGGGCCTCCCAGACCTCGTCGTCGGTGTGCTGGGCGCCGAGCGTGACGTTGTCGCGGATGGTGTCCTCGAACATGAAGGTCTGTTGCGGCACGAGCGCGGCCACCTCGGCGACGCCGCCGTGCCGGACGGTCCGCAGGTCGACATCGTCGAGCAGCACCTGCCCCGAGTCGGGGTCGACGAGGCGCAGCAGCAGGTTGGTCAGGGTCGTCTTGCCGGAGCCAGTCGGTCCCACGAGGGCGATCGTCGCGCCGGCGGGCACCGTGATCGTCACGTCGCGGATCACCGGCGCGAGCTCGGTGCCGCCCGCGGGGAGGTCAATCTCGTAGGCAAAGTCGAGCCGACGCGCGTCGAGCGTGGCGGCCTCGCGGGTGGGGAGGTCTACCGTTCCATAAGTCATCGCGCCGGTCGCCTGCAGGACGGCATCGACGCGCTCCCACCCGACGACCGACCGCGGCAACTCCCCGAGCACCCAGCCGAAAGCGCGCACCGGGAAGGCCAGGACCGAGAAGAGGTAGGCGATCTGGACCACCTCGGCTGCACTCAGCGCCCCCTGACCCGCCCGCCACGCGCCGACGGCGATGACGGTGAGCGTGCCGATCGTCGGGATCGACTCGATCGCCGGGTCGAAGGTGCCGCGGGTGCGCCCGACCTGAATGTTGGCATCGCGCAAGGTGTATGCCGCCTCGGCGAACCTTCGCGCCTCCTGGTCCTCGCGGCCCATCGCCTTGACGACCAGGGCCGCCTCGAAGCTCTCGTGGGCGACTTCGGAGACCTCGGCGCGCAACTGTTGGGCACGGGTGACCAGGGGTGACATCCGGCGCTGGAACACCGCATTGGCCAGGAACAGCAGCGGGAAGACCACCATGCCGACCGCCGCCAGGACCGGGTCGACGACGAACATCTGGACTGCGCCGAAAAGCAGCATGACGACGACCCCGAGGGCCATCGGGAGGGGGGCGAAGATGTTCCACGTCGCCTCGACGTCGGCGTTGGCGTTAGACAGCAGTTGCCCGGACGGGTGCTTGTGGTGCCAGCGAAGGGGTAGGTCCAGATACTGCCGGGTGACCCTTCGCCGGTATGCCGCCCCGAGGTTGTACATCGCGAAACCGGCCGCCGTGCGACGAAGGATGATGCCCGCGACGTTGACGGTGACGACACCGACAATGACGCCAGCGATGGTCCAGAGCTGCCCGGCAGTCACCGACCGAGCGGTGACCGCGGGGATGACGATGGTGCTGGTGCACCAGCCGATCGCCCAGGCCATCAAGCCGGTCATGATCCCGTAGACCGTCGAACCAAGCACGGCCAGCGCGAACCAGCGCGGCTGCTCGCGCACCCCCTGGGCGACCACCCCGATGCCGCGGCGCAGCGTCGAGCGGGTGGGGGTGGGCGGCATACCTCTCAGCTTCTCACGCGCCGGGGACACCCTTGGACTAGTCCCCGCGGCCCCGCCCTCGCCCCGGCTTCCATCACCCCGGCTTCCATCACCCCGGCTTCCCTCGCCGAGATTGACCTTAGGTGCAGGACACGCCGAGCCCAGCGGTCGCAACGTCAATCTCGGCGCAGGAGGTCGGGGGCGGGCCGGGGCGAGAGGAGTCGAATCACTCCTGCGACAAGGTCCACCTCGACTGGCGGGGCGCCCGACTCGATCTGCTCGCGCTCGATGGCCTGGCGGCGCTTCTCCTCCAAGGTGTGGCCGTAGCCGGGCTGCAGGAAACTCACCCCGGCGCCGAACACGTCGCCGAGCCCGCTGCCTCTCCCGCTGAACACCCTTCCACTGTATGCCGGGCCCAAGTCACCGCCACCCAAGTCACCGCCACCCAAAGTCAGCGCCCAGGTCACCGACCCAGTCACTGCCCAGGTCACCGCGCCCAGTCAAGCCGCCCCGCTTCCCCCGCCGAGATTGACTTTAGGTGCATGACACGCCGAGCCCAGCGGTCGCAAGGTCAATCTCGGCGCAACGGGAGGGCCGTGCGGAAGTCCTGCCGGGGCTTCGAAAGCTGGCGGGGCTACGAAAGCCAGCGGGGGGGG
>JBGAQN010000094.1:0-11250 GCA_044220725.1 Dermatophilaceae bacterium | reverse complement strand
TGGGTCTGGGCCGCGATCCCCCTGGCCCTGGGGGCGTGGTGGGTCGTGCGCGGGACCGCCGCGGGCAAGACTCCACGACAGCTCGGGTCGGAGGCCAAAGACCGCGCCACCGACGCAGCGTCGACCGTGCGCTCCTGGACCACGACGCCGGGAGCGGCACCGACGCCTCCGCCACCCGCTCCACCAGCCGCTTCGTCGCCGTGGGCCACGCTCCCACAGGACCGTCCGGCCGGCCCCCCCCCCGCGCCCCCAAACGCCGCCAGCACCTGGACCCAGCCGCCCCCCACCGGTCCTCACGGGATGGGGCCCGACCGCACCTGGGCACCTGCGCCGCAGAGTCCGAGCACTCCCCTCGTGCGGGCCAAGCGGCGCTGCGGCGGATTCCCCTTGTTCGTGACCGCAGTCGGCCTCGGGGCCGCCACGTTCGGCCTGCTGGCTTCGCTCGACACCTTGTCCAGCAACGTCGACCAACCCACGGCCTTCGCGGCCGTGGCCGGGTGTGCGGTGGCCGCCCTCGTGATGCTCGTCGCGGCGGCACGCGGGATGCGCGCGCCCCTGACGAACTTCGTGGTGACGACCGCTCTCATCACCAACGCGATCGCGGCGCTTGTCCCCGCTCCGACCAACCTCCTCGCGGGCGCAGGTGAACGGGTGTGGAAGCCCGCGGCCACCGCGAGCGGTGCGAACACGGCATACGCGCTGGGGTTCGGCGAGGCGACCCTCGATCTGGCAGCGATCACGAGCGAAGCCGACGCCTACCCGGTCAAGGTGTCCCTCGGTCTCGGTGAGCTCCTCATCGTCGTGCCCGACGGGGTCACCGCCCAGATCGACCTCACCCTGGGCGGTGGCGAGGTCGCCACTGAACGGCCCTCGGGTGACCGCCGCTCGATCGAGGTCAACTCCGGAACGGGTGTCAAACAGAGCTACCTCATCGGCAGCGGATCGCCGGATGTCGTCATCACCGCCTCGGTGGGCGCCGGCAGCGTCGTCCTACGCAGCTCCAGCGCCCCGGTCGTCGTGGGAGGAGCGTCATGACCCAGCCCGCAGCCCCGCAGCCGCCCTCGACGCCTCAGGTCATCCCTCCCCCGAAGGGCCCGAACTGGCGGCTGGTCATCCACTCGGTGGTCCTGCTCGCCGGTGCTGGCGCCCTGTTGGCCCACCTGGCCCGAATGCGGCTGAGCGTGTCGCTGACCGTCGCGTGGCCGACGGTGTTCATCGTCGGAGGCGTGGCCCTCGTCCTCATCGGGCAGCTCGGCCTGCTGCGGCGCCGCCGCACCTCACGCCGAGGCTGATCGAGCCGTCCGTTCGAGCACGTCGCGCCACGTCTCCAGCAGCGGCAAGCCGGGGACCTCGGTCGGCGGCACCCACGCGGCGCTCGCGGTCGTGCCGCCGACCTCGTGGACGACGGGAGCCGACGGCTCGTCACAGATGGCCTCCCACAGCACTCCGACGGCGTGGAAGTCCTCCAGTCGGCCGCCCGGAGCCCGACCGATCCAGTGGCGGTCCACAACCGCACATGGCCGGCCGACTCGCACCTGCTGACCGGTCTCCTCCATGACCTCGCGGGCGACGGCCGCCTCCAGAGTCTCGCCTGGTTCGATCCCGCCACCGGGTGGCCCCCAGCGGCCCGGCGCGTTCGTCGCGTCGGAGAACTGGACCAGCAGCACTCCTCGCGGCGATGTCACGACGGCGTATGCCGCGAGCCGCTGCACCCGCACCGGCTCCTCATCGGGTCCCAGCGTCAAGCCGGGGTCGAGCGGGACCAGCCGGGCACCGGGCGGTTGATCCGCATCCACCGGGGGCCGAACCTCGAAGGAAACGACAACCTCCTCACCCGTGGTCGACACCCAAGCGTCGAGCACCGAAATGCCGACGAACCCGTTGTCCCACAGGGCCTGTGCCGGGCTGATGCCATGCCGAAGGAGCCAGGGGCCGACCGGCGACGCCGTTGTGACGCGGACGCCAGCCACCCAGAGTCGCGTCATCCCGCCAACGCAAGAGCCCGGGCGTATTCGGACTCCGCGGTCTGCACGACGTTGTCCCAACTCTGGGTCGGCTCGTTCTTGAGGTTGTATGCCGTCATCCGTGACCGCACGCTCGGGTGCACGGCCAGGGTGGTCAGCCGCCGGACCAGTTCGTCATCGTCGTCGGCGAGGAACCCGTTGACGTCATCGGTGACGAACTCCGAGATGCCCGAGCCCACCCGGCCCACGATCGGCAGACCGGCGACCCGAGCCTCCAGCGCCGCGATCCCGAACGACTCGAGGACCGAGGGCGAGACGAAGACGTCGCTCGCGGCATACCGCTCCTTGAGGGTGTCGCGCGGCACCCGACCGGGCAAGGCGATCCAGTCCTGGGCGCCCAGTCGGGAGATCGCGCGCTCGACCTTGGGGCGCTCCGAGCCCTCGCCGAGGATCTCCAAACGCACGCCTGCGCGGGGGGCTGCGGCGCGGACCTTGGCCATCGCCTCGACGAGCTGCACCGGGCGCTTGCGGGCTTCCAAGCGCATCGCGGAGACAAAGCGCACGATGCCGTCGCCGAGCAGTGGCCGCCCGGCGGTCGGCCGCCAGGCTTCGACGTCGATCCCATTGGGCAGCACCAGAACTGGCGGCCCATCGACGAGCCGGCGCAACGGCGTCGCGGCGACGTCGGACACCGCGTTCATCGCCATGCCTTCCTGAGCCCAGCGGCGCACCACCCCGGCCGCGCGGACGGCCGCCTCGGCCTTGTCCAGCACGCAGTGCCAGGTCATCGTCGTGGGGAGCCCCATCCGGGTCGTGACGAACCCACAGTCCGAGGCGAACGGGCTCACCACGCCCATGTGGATGTGGGCCACGTCGAAGCTCTTGAGCTCGGTGCGCAGCCCCCGCGTGGCCAATGGGTTGACCAGCAGTTGTCGGGGCAGGCGGACTCCCAGTCGGTGGACGGGGATGCCGTTGAGGATCTCGACATGGCGGTAGGCCACCCCGCCTGGCGTCAGCGTGAAGACCTCGACCTCGTGACCGCGTGAGACCAGCCGCGCCGACAGGTCGGCCACCTGCACCTCGATGCCGCCCAAGCGCGGGAGGTAGCAGTCGGTGAGCATCGCGATCCGCACGGTCCTACTCTTTCACGCGCGCCACTCGGGGCCGGAGAATGGGCGCTGCCATGGCCCTCACCTTCCTTGCCTTCCACGCCCACCCCGACGACGAGGCGATCCTCACCGGGGGGACGCTCGCGCGCGTCGCCGCGGCCGGGCACAGGGTCGTCCTCGTCACTGCCACCGACGGCGCGTTGGGCCTCACCAGCCGCCGGTATGCCGCCGCCGGCCTGGCCGGGGTGCGCGCCGCTGAGTTGACCGAGAGCGCGCGCCTGCTCGGAGTCGCCCGGGTGGAGCCGTTGGGGTATGCCGACAGCGGACTGGGCCCGGTGCTCCTTGACGACCCGCCGGGCCAGGTGCGGTTCGCTCGGGCGTCGGTCGGCGAGGCCGCTGAGCGATTGGCGGCGGTCCTGCGTGAGGAGTCGGCTGACGTGCTGCTCAGCTATGACGTCAACGGCGGTTATGGTCATCCGGACCATGTCCAGGTCCATCGGGTCGGCGCTGTTGCCGCCGAATTGGCTCAGACCCCAAGGGTATTGGAAGTCTGTGTGTCGCCGAGGGTGGCCCGAGTGATGAAACCTCGGCACCTGTCATTGGCGCCGGTGCTCCCCGTGACCGTCGTCGTCGACGTCCGCGACCAGCTCGACATCAAGATCGCAGCGATGCGAGCACACCGCTCGCAGCTGGCTGCCGACGGATGGGTCCCCCGCAACCTCGAGATCATCACCCGGCTCCCCCGGCCGGTGCTGGCCCGGTCGCTGGGGTGGGAGCGGTTCGCCGACCCCACGGGGTCTAGTGAACCGCTGTGTCCTTGAGCTTGCCGGTGCCCCTGGCGCGCAGCCGGGCGATCTGACGGGTGCGCGCCTCATCGGCCAGGGAGTCGTCGATAGTTTCGGGCTCAAATGGACGCCCGGTTGCGCGCTCGGCTGCAGCCGCGATGAGCGCGTCGGCCACGGCGGGGTTGGCTGGGAGGATCGGCCCGTGCAGATAGGACCCGATGACGTGATGCGTCCTGGCGCCCTCGGTGTGGTCCTGGCCGTTGTTGCCATGTCCGACGCGGACCATGCCGAACGGCGCCTGACCCGAGCCGAGAACCGTTGCGCCCGAATGGTTCTCGAATCCGACAACCTCACCCCATGGCGTGTCGAGGACGATGCCGCCGATCATTCTGGTCGATTGGCCGCGAGTGGTGACGTCGAGGATCCCGAGGCCGGGCAGCTCCACGCCCTCGCGGGTGATGAAGGCGTGGCCGAACATCTGGTACATCCCGCAGATCATCACCATCGGGGTGCCGTCTGCCGCCAGGCCGCGCAGCCGGTCACCGATGATGGCCAGATCGTCCTCGACACGGCTCTGTCCCGAGTCCTGCCCCCCACCGCCCATGAGCAGGTGCGAATCCTGGGGGAACGGCATACCGGGGTGGTGGTCGTGGACAACGCATTCGTAACCGTGCCGACGGATGCGCGCGGCCAGGCACCGGGTGTTGCCCAGGTCGCCGTAGATCGACATCTCGCGCGGATAGAGGTGGACCAGGACGATCCGGCCCTTGGACGGTGCGGTGGGCGGCATACTCACTCCCCCTCCTGCGCGAAGCCGGCGAGACCGAAGCGCGCAGCGAGCAGCTTCCGCAGTGCCATCATCGCCGTGTAGGTGCAGAAGATGCGGGTCGGCTGGCCCCGGTATGCCGCGAGGAAGGCGTCGAGGGCGCCGGCGAGGTCGGGCTCGATCTGCTCGACGAGCACCTCGTCGTAGTCCAGCCGCAGCGCCATGTCGTAGGCCCGGACCCCGCTGGTCATCGCAACGCCGTGCTCGCGCAGTGCGGCGAACGACACGTCGTAGAGCCAGGAGACGTCCTGGCCGTCGGCGTAGTCGTCGTTGATGGCGATCATCGTGGCCACCGGCTCGGACCCGTAGGTGCCAAGCGCGACGGTGAAGCCGGCCGGGTTCTTGACCAGGACCAGCTCGAGCGGGTGGCCCTCGACGTCGATGACCTCGCCACGCCCGAAGGGGGCGGTGACGGTGCGCAGGGCGCGCTCGGTGGCGTCGGCGCGGAAGGCGTCGCCGAGGACGGCCCGGGCCATCGTGGTCGCAGCCGTGGCGTTGACCATGGCGGCCAGGCCCCGTTGGCGCAGCGCCAGCGGCCCGACCGCCTCGGTGGCGCCGAACCGAATGGTGAAGTCGCGGGCATCGACGGGATGCAGCAGCCCATCGGTGCGGGCGGGTGTGGGTGGAACGGAGTCGTCCTCAAACCGGACGTCGGCCTCATGCAGGGCTGGCACCCGATCGGCCACCTCCGGGTCGATGCCGAAGTAGCGAATCTCCTTGCCCTGCAGGGTCTCGGCAATCCGGAAAACAAAGGAGTCGTCGCGGTTGAGGACGACCGTGCGAGAGGTCTGACCGGCAAGGGTGGCCAAGAGTTTGGCCGTCGTGTCGATTTCGGCGAACCGGTCGAGCTGGTCGCGCGCCACGTTGAGCAGCAGGGCGTGGGTCGGCGTGACGAGCTTGGCGAACTGCAGTGCGTGCCATTCGTCGAGTTCCAGGACCGCGACGTCGGCGGTCAGTCGTCCACGCCGCCCGATCTCGCCGAGCATCGCGGACAGCACGCCGCGGGTGAAATTGCTGCCGGTGGGGTTGGTGAAGACCCGCTTGCCGTGCGCGGTGATGATGGCCGAGAGCATCTTCGTCGTCGTGGTCTTGCCGTTGGTTCCCGAGACGACGACGATGCCGCCTGGCACGTCGGCCAGGGTGCGCGCCAGCAACTGGGGGTCGATGCGCTCGGCGACCAACCCGGGAAGGGCCGAGCCACCGCCGCGGAGGCGGGCGGCATACCGGAGTGCCTTCCCGGCAGCGATCGCGGCGGAGGTCCGGAGCACGCTCCCGAGCCTATCCGGCGCTGAGGGGGTGGCGTTCGACCAGCAAGCTCGCCCCCGGTCCGCCCTCCTTCGCCCGCCGTTTCCAGGGACATCCGTCACCACGAGTCGCGCCGGAAACTTATGGGTTTCCCGATCCACACTGGGATCCTGTCGAGAATCGGGAAACCCATGAGTTTCCGCAGTCTGGAACGCCCCAACGTGCGGCCCACCACTGCCGAACGGCAGGCCGGTGACGACGGCCCCGGGAGCGAGTGCCATGCGCGGTCGCCAGGCCCTGTGGATAACGCCTGCCGGGCTTCCGCCGACAAAGGCACACTGCTGACCGTGGACGATCTGCTAGCCATGACGCTCGCCGCCGGGCGAGGGACCATCACCACCCGGGAACTCACGTCCATCGGGGTAGATCGTCACGAGATCACTCGGCTCATCAAGGGCGAGGTCATCCAACGCGTGCGTCCAGGGGTTTACGTCGACGCCGCCGAGGTTGCTCGACGATCAGTCGGTCAACGTCACATGCTCGCCTCGCGGGCCGTCCTGCGAACGCTGCCCGGGTACGCGCTGACCCATCAGTCGGCAGCGTTGGCGTGGGGACTACGACTTCTCCAAGCGGACCTGGGCCCGGTTCACGTGGCGCGGATCGGCAAGGGGTGGAGACGGGAACTGCCCGGTGTCCAAGTTCACGCTGCCGTTGCCTCCTCAGACGTCGCCCACCTGCGTGGGGTCGCCCTCGTCCGTCCCGAGCTTGCGGTCTGTCAAATGGCCCGTGCCGGACTGATGAGGTCTGGACTCGCCGCCGCGGATCACGGGCTTGCTCAAGGTCTGCTGACCTCGGAAGAGCTTGAGGCTCGGATTCGAAAGGACGGTGACCCCGCCGCGACCCTCGCTCGCCTCGCGTCTCCCCTGTCCGAGTCAGCGGGAGAGTCCCTGACCCGGCTCGTGTTCGACGTCCTCACCGTTCCGCAGCCGGAACAACAGGTGGAGATTCGCGATGAACAGGGCCGATTCGTCGCGCGGGTAGATTTCCTGTTCCGCGAGTCGCGGCTCGTTGTCGAGTTCGACGGGTTGGCCAAGTATGCCGGGGCGAAAGGGCCTGAGGCGCTGGCAGCTGAGAAGCGGCGCGAGGATGAACTGCGGCGACTGGGGTATCGCGTAGTCCGCTTGGTGTGGGCAGACCTCTTCGACCCGATCCGGGTGAGGAACCTGCTTGGTTTCTGACCCCCGCCTATCGTCGGAGTCGCCTGAGTCATCGAATGGGGCTGACTGGCGGCACTGGGCTTGCAGGCCGTTCAGATTCCGCGGAAACTCATGGGTTTCCACGTGCACAGGTCCGGAAACCCATGAGTTTCCCGACTTCCGCTCGGATCCGATGGAGAACCTGGAAACCCATGAGTTTCCGGCCAAAGAAGGGCTCACCGTGCGGTCGTCCGCGCAAGAGCCACCGCGCCCGGGCTACAACGCCGAGCGCCACCGCGCAATAGCCACCGCGCCCGGGCTACAATTCTGAGCGCCACCGCGCAAAGGGCCACCGCGCAAAGGGCCACCGCGCGAAGGCATCGAGTCTTGGCGGGGGCGGCCTCGGAGTCGGGCGCTATTCCCACTCGATGGTGCCGGGGGGCTTGCTCGTGATGTCGAGGACGACCCGATTGACCTCGGAAACCTCGTTGGTGATCCGGGTCGAGATCCGCGCCAGCACGTCGTAGGGCACCCGGGTCCAGTCGGCCGTCATCGCATCCTCGGACGACACCGGCCGAAGCACAATCGGGTGGCCGTAGGTCCGCCCGTCGCCCTGCACCCCCACTGACCTCACGTCGGCGAGCAAGACGACTGGGCATTGCCAGATCTGGCGATCTAACCCCGCGGCGGTCAGCTCCTCACGGGCGATCGCGTCGGCCGCCCGGAGGATCGCCAAGCGCTCGGCGGTCACCTCGCCGATGATCCGCACCGCGAGCCCGGGACCGGGGAAGGGCTGGCGCCAGACAATCGTCTCGGGCACACCGAGCTCCAGCCCGACCGCCCGCACCTCGTCCTTGAACAAGGCCCGCAACGGCTCGACGAGGGTGAACTGCAGGTCTTCGGGGAGCCCACCGACGTTGTGATGGGACTTGATGTTGGCGGCACCTTCGCCGCCACCGGACTCGACGACGTCGGGATAGAGCGTCCCCTGGACGAGAAACTCGATCGGGTGGCCGTCCGCGGACGCCGACCCGACCACATCCCGGGCGGCCTGCTCGAAGACCCGGATGAACTGCTCACCGATCGCCTTGCGCTTGGCCTCCGGGTCGGTCAGGCCAGCCAGCGCGGTGAGGAACCGCTCACGGGCGTCGACGACGACTAACCGCACGCCCGTGGCCGCGACGAACTCCTGCTCGACCTGCTCAGGTTCGCCCTCGCGCAACAGCCCATGGTTGACGAAGACACACGTCAGCTGATCTCCGACCGCCCGCTGCACGAGTGCCGCCGCCACCGACGAGTCGACCCCACCGGAGAGGGCGCACAGCACTCGGCCGTCGCCCACCTGGGCGCGCACCGACTCAACGAGCGACTCCACGACGTTGCTCGCCGTCCAGTCCGCCGCGATCCCCGCACCTCGCCACAGGAAGTTCTCCAGCACGCGCTGCCCGTATGCCGTGTGCAGAACCTCCGGGTGCCACTGGACTCCGAACAGGCGCCGGTCGGCGTCCTCGAAAGCCGCGACAGGTGCGCCGGGGGTCGATGCGGTCACCGTCATCCCGGCCGGTGCCGCGGTGACCGAGTCGCCGTGCGACATCCACACCGATTGTTCGGCCGGCTGGCCCTCGAAGAGCAACGAACCCTCCGGGTGCACGGTGGCCGGCGTGTGGCCGTATTCGCCGGTCCCCGTGTGGGCGACGGTCCCGCCGAGAGCTTGAGCCATCGCTTGAAAGCCGTAACACATCCCGAACACCGGCACCCCAGCGGCCAGCAGCGCGGGGTCCAGCGAAGGCGCGCCCGCGGCATACACACTGGCGGGGCCGCCGGAGAGGATGACCGCAGCCGGGTTCTTGGCGAGCAGGTCCGCCACCGACATCGTGTGGGGGACGACCTCGCTGTAGATCTTCGCCTCGCGCACCCGGCGAGCGATGAGTTGCGCGTATTGCGCGCCGAAGTCGACGACGAACACCGGGCGGGACTGAAGCGTGTCACTCACCTGCAGATGCTATCGAGGCCATCGGCTCACTCGGCGTCCGCGGGAGAGCGTGACGTCAGTTGGGCGAGGCGAGGTAGGCCCGGCTCAGCATGGCCTCGGTCTCGGCGGTGATCTTGCGCTCGGCGAAGAACGGCGCCAGCGGGACGAAGCCAGACAACAGGTTGACGCCGATCCGCAGCATGGGCCAGGCGAGCTTGAGTCCGAGATTGGCGATGGAGGCGGCATACGCCATGTAGATGAAGCCGTGGATATAGGACCAGTTCTTGGTGAACCAGTTCTCCTGGTGCATGCCGTATTTCATGACCATCTCGACGACGAGGATGAACAGCGCGATGCCCGCGACGACGGCCAGCACCCGGTACAGGCCCAGCGCCTTGCGGATCTGCAGCGGCTTGGCCAAGTTGGTGGGGTACATGCTCACTGCGAGGCTCCTACGTCGGCGGACTTCCCGGCGCCCTCCGCGGCGACCGGTTGGTGACGACGGTAGTCGTCGCGGACCATCTTCACCCACATCCACAGCGCAAAGACCGCAAACACCCACCACTGCAGGGCGTATGCCGCGTTGCGCAGCGTCAGCCCGGAGGGCAGATCAGGGGGTGGCACGCGCTCCATCCCGCCCGTGGCCGAGGCGCCGGTCGGGCCGACGAGCCCCGGGTCGGGCGTCTCGGAGATCGCGAAGAGGAACGCGTTGTAGACCTCACCGCCCCACACATTGAGCAGGGTCCCGACGTCGACCGAGCCCAGTTGCCCCGGCGCGAACTGGCGGCGACCAGCGGCGGGCGACTCGGTGGGGGCCAGGCTGCCGACGAGCGTGATCTGGTCAGTCGCAGCGGCCGCCGCGGCCTGCCCCGCCGCTGCCGAGCGGACGAATCCCCGCACGACGGGGATCCGCGCGCCGGTCGCCTGGACGACGAAACGGCTGCACCAGCCAGAATCCGTCTGCGCCAGCAAGGCGCCGATCCACGACGAGGACCTGCTTGGCTGGCTCGAACCGGCCGTCGGCGCGGACCCGCTGGTTGGAGCCGTCTCGCGGGAACGGGGCATGTGGCGCAACCACGTCCACGAGGTCGAACACCGGGCGCGCGGCCGCCTCCCGCAGCACCTCCTGGGCAGCATCTTCCCGGGCGACGTTCATCTGCCAGAACCCCAGCCAGACAAACCCGGCACCAAGGCCCAGGACGACAACCAGCCACGCCAGCCAACGAGGCGACAGCGCAGTCCGGAGCACACCCTCAGGCTAGGCGATGCGATCCCGACCCAGCGCCCGAGGGTGGGGGGTGCGGCCTGCGGGAGCGCGGCATACGGTAGGGCCCGTGAGCCGCTACTCGGAGGCGTTCGCGCGGAACATCGGCCTTCTCACCCCTGCCCAGCAACACCGACTACAGACCTCGCGGGTCGCCATCGCGGGGTGCGGAGGCGCGGGAGGAGGGTATGCCGCAGCGCTGGCTCGCGCGGGCGTCGGCCGCTTCACTCTCGCCGATCCCGACGCATTCGAGATCGTCAACTTCAATCGTCAGGTCGGCGCAAGCCTGGACACCATCGGGCGGAACAAGGCCGAGGTGACCGGCGAGATCGTTCGCGACATCGTCCCTGACGTGGACGTCCGCGTCCTGCCGGTCGCGGTGGATCAGACGACGATAGACGCGTTCCTCGACGAGGTCGATGTCGTGTGCGATGCCCTGGACTTTTTCGCCCCCGACGCGCGACGGCTGGTCTTCCGGGAAGCCCGGGCACGCGGCATACCGGTCATCACGGGCGGGCCACTGATGTGGAGCGCAGCGTGGACGGTGTGGTTGCCCGACGGCCCCAGCCTTGAGCAGTTCTGCGGCTTCCAACCCGGCATGAGTCGCGACGAGGTGCTCACCCGGTTCGTCATGGCCGCGGCGCCCGGTGGCACTCACCTGCGCTACACCGACACCACCACCATCGACTTCGACACCCACGAGGCGCCGTCCCTCGGTCCGGTCTGCACGATGCTGCACGGGATCGTCGCGTCCGAGGTGGTCAACCTGCTCACCGGGGTCCGGCCCGTCCGCGCCATACCGCACTACGCGCAGTTCGACATGTGAACGCTGCGGTTCAAGGCTGGCCGGGCTCGTTGGGGCAACGACGGCCCGATCCAACGGGTCAAG